>DASURJ010000188.1:0-3669 GCA_036280115.1 Gemmatimonadaceae bacterium | reverse complement strand
AGCAATGCACCGCTTTGTCTCATCCCATACGCCGAGGTGCGTGATGGTCGTATCTCTTCGCAGCAAGCTCGCATTCGCCGTGGCCATGCTCGCCTGTGCCGCCACGAGCGCCGCCGCGCAAATCGGGACGATCGCCGGTCGCGTCACGGACGCCGATGGGGGACGACCCATCCCCGGGGCGACGGTGCTCGCGCTCGTGCCCACAGGGACGGCGGCCGCGGGGACGATGACGGATGAAGACGGGCAGTTCCGTCTGAACGTCGCGCCCGGCACGTACACCGTCACCGTTCGGCGCATTGGTTACGGCGAGACGCAGCGGCGCGGCATCGTCGTGACCACCGGCGCGACGGCACAGGTCGACATCACCCTCAACGTCAGAGCGATCGAGCTGAATCCCACGATCGTGACGGCGACTCGTACTCCGGAAAAGGCGCAGAACGCTCCGGCGCACGCAGAGGTGCTGACGCCGCAGGTCATCGAGGAGCGCGCGACGCTCACGCCGGTCGACCAGATTCGCAGCGTCCCGGGCGTCGATTACGCGAGCACCGGGATTCAGGGCGGCAACGTCGTCGTCCGCGGCTTCAACAACGTGTTCTCGGGCGCCCTGCTGACGATCAGCGACTACCGGTATACGACAGTACCATCGCTGCGGGTCAACACGCCCTACCTCGTGCCGACACCCAATGAGGATGTCGGACAGATCGAGGTCGTGCTCGGCCCGGGCGCCGCGCTCTATGGACCAAACGCGGCGAACGGCGTCATGCACATCATCAGCAAGTCGCCCTTCGAGTCGAAGGGCACGACCGTCAGCGTCGGTGGTGGGAGTCGGAGCATCATCCGAGGTGCCGTGCGCCACGCCGGGACATCCGGCGAGCGCTTTGGCTACAAGATCTCGGCTCAGGTGCTCAACGGTGAGGATTGGCACTACACCGACCCGGTCGAGACAGCGGCGCGTCAGCAGGCCATCACCGCTGGGGCCGACCCCGATACGCTCAGGATCGGCAGGCGTGACTTCGACGTGGAGCGGTGGTCGGGTGAGATCCGCTTCGATATCAGGCCGACGACCTCGTCGGAGCTGATCTTCACCGGCGGACGCGCCTTCGCCGGCAACGCGCTCGAGATGACCGGCATTGGAACCGCGCAGGCGCGTGACTGGAGCTACGACTTCGTGCAGGGCCGGTTCAACTGGAAGCGCCTCTTCATGCAGACGTTCCTGAACACGAGCGACACGAAGGACACGTACCTGCTCCGCACCGGACAGGGTGTCGTCGACAAGTCGCGGGTGCTCGTCGGACAGATCCAGCACGGCCTCGACCTGGGCGACAGACAGACCTTCATCTACGGCGTCGACTATTCCAAGACCGAGCCGCGCACGCTCAATACGATCAACGGGCGCAACGAGGCGATCGATGAGATCTCGGAAATCGGCGGCTACATTCAGTCGGAGTCCCGGCTCAGCGAGATGTTCGACTTCGTCGTGGCGGGCCGCATCGATGATCACAGCGAGCTCGAGGACCCCGTCTTCTCACCCCGCGCGGCGCTCGTGTTCAAAGCCGACACGGGGCACACGATTCGCTTCACCTACAATCGGTCGTTCAACACGCCGACGACGAACAACCTCTTCCTCGACCTGATCGCGCAGCGGATTGGCCCGTTCAACGTGCGGACAGTCGGCGTACCGCAGACAGGATTGCAGTTCCGTCGCAACTGCACGGCGGTCAACAACAACACGCTGTGCATGAAGTCGCCGTTCACGCCGCCGGCGCTCGGCGGCCCGACGACATACCTGCCGCCCGACGTGACGAACTTCTGGGGCGTGGCACAGCTCATCGCGGCGCAGGCGGGTGTCAATATCTCGGGCGTGCCACGGCCGAGCGCGCAACGTGTTCCCACCGTCCTGTTCGCGCGGAACGCCGAGAATCAGTCCTTCCAGGTCCAGCCAGGCGACGTGCGCGATGTTGGCCGATTGAAGCCGACGATCACCAGCACCTACGAGGTCGGCTACAACGGTCTCATCGCGGATCGCTTCCGCTTTGCTGCTGACGTGTATTTCGAGAAGAAGACCGACTTCGTCGGCCCACTCATCGTGGAGACGCCGACCGCGCACTTTCGTGGCGACTCGCTGTTCACCTATCTCCTGGCGAACGGCGTGTCGCTAGCCCAAGCCCAGGCCATCACCCCGCTGATCGCGCAAACTCCGATTGGCGTGGTGACGCCCGATCACCCGCTCACGGCCGCGCCCGAGCTCATTCTTACCTATCGCAACTTTGGCAATCTCGATCGGTGGGGGGGCGATCTCGCGTTCGATGTCCTCATGACCGACCGCGTCTCACTCACCGGGTCGTATTCCTACGTCAACAAGAACTTTTTCCCGCGCAGTGAAGTGGGCGGTGTCTCCGACGTCGCGCTGAACGCGCCGAAGCACAAGGGGACGCTGGGTATCGCGTATCGCGAGCAGCCCACTGGCCTTACCGTCGACCTGAGAGGCCGGTTCAACGATGAATTCCCGATGAACTCGGGCGTCTTCATCGGCAACGTCGAGTCGTACACGGTCGTCGATGCGTCGGTCGCGTATCGATTCCCGTTCGCGCAGAACACGATCATGTCGGTCAACGTCCAGAACCTGCTCGGGGACGAGCACCGTGAATTCATCGGTGCGCCCGAAATCGGCCGGCTCGTTCTCACGCAGCTGCAAGTGACCTTCTGACCCCGGGCGACAGGGAATCGAGGGGGGATCTGGGGCAAGGCCGTTCGAAGCCGAGCGAGACTGCGCAAGCAGCCTCGCTCGGCTTTGGTTTTGCCATAGTCCCGCTGACCATCCGAATCGCAACCGCACCGTTACCGTTCACGAATGATCCTCCTCGATCCGGCCGCGCACCCCGTCATCGGGCATCGCGGCGCCTCCGCCGAATTGCCCGAGAACACGATTGCGGCGTTCTCGCGGGCCATCGACCAGGGCGTCGATGCCATCGAGCTCGATGTGCACGTCACCGCCGACGACGTACCGGTCGTCATGCACGACCCGACGGTGCTGCGCACGACAGGCGCACCGGGCCAGATCGCGACGATGTCGTGGCGCCGCCTTCGCGAGCTCGACGCTGGCGCGAGGTTTACGCTCGACGCCGGCGCGACGTTTCCCTATCGGGATCAGGGAATTCGAGTCCCATCGGTGGAGCAGGTGCTCGAGGCGATTCCCGCCCAGCTTCCAATGATCATCGAGGTGAAGGCGCTGCACGCGCAGTGGGCGTTGCGGCGTGTTCTCGAGCGCTTCAACGCCGCGTCACGATGCATCGTCGCGGCGTTCGAGGCGGGCTCACTCGCCGCGTTCGCCGAGCCGCCCTTCACTCTCGGCGCCTCTCGTCGCGACGTGGTGCGCCTGATGGGACGGACGCTGCTCGGCATGGGACCGGGACGGGTCCCGTACCGCGCCCTCTGTCCGCCTAACCAGTATTACGGCGCGCCGGTGCCGGTCGGCCTCATCGTTCGCGGCGCGCGCCAACTCGGGGCGCCCGTTCACGTCTGGACTGTCGATGAACCTGCCGAGGCGCAGCGACTCTGGCGCAAGGGCGTGAGCGGGATCATTTCGAACGCGCCGAAGAGGATTCTCGAGGCGCGCGACGCTGCTCGACCGCCCGGCTAGTCCTTATGGCATGGCTGGCATCAAGAACC
>DASURJ010000187.1:0-7108 GCA_036280115.1 Gemmatimonadaceae bacterium | reverse complement strand
CCCTCGAGCCCCTCGAGCACCTCGAGCACCTTTACCGAATCACCTTCGCCGCCTCATCCCACACCACCGGCGCCTTCCGGTAATACGACTCGTTCGCCATGTGACAGGCGAGCGCGGCGTTATGGCCGAAGACCGCGTCCTCCACCACCGGCTTCCTCGTGCGAACCGCGTCGAAGAAGTTCGCGAGATGCGGGACGATGTCATCGTACCCCGGGCCGCGAATCGTGACCGTTTCGGGCATGGGCATCTGCGCCAGCTTCGCGTCGTTCTCCTTGTGCCACTCGGCGAAATAGGCGTCGCGCATCGCGCTCGGCAAACCGTACGCGTAGTAGCTGGGTGACGTGTCGATGCCGGCCTGTGGCGCGAGCGTGATGCTCGACCCGGTGACCGTGAGAATTCCCTTCGAGCCCTGGAACTCGTACGTCTCCGGCATCGCCGTGCCGAGGTTCAGACGCATCGACACGGGCAGGTCGCCGTAATAGAACTGGACCGCATGCACGTCCGGCATGTTGCGTCCGTCCTTCCACCGCCGGATGCCGCCAACCGACATCGCGTGCGTCGGCGGGCGGTTCATGTCGAGCATGTACATCATGCCGCTCACGAGATGGACGAGCAGGTCGCCCGCGACGCCCGTCCCGTATTCTTTCCAGCAGCGCCACCGCGCGAAGACGTTGGGATCGAACGGGCGCTTCGGTGCGCGCCCGAGCCAGGTGTCCCAGTCGAGATTCTGCGGTGAGAGATCCGGAGGCGGCGGGTATTGCCACGCGCCGGTCGGGCTGTTCCGGCCGAGCCAGGCCTCGACCATCAGCAGGTCGCCGATCACGCCCTGCGCGAGCATCTCTTTCGCCCTCGCGCAGATGCGCGAGCTCACGCGCTGCGAGCCCACCTGCACGATGCGCCCGCTCTTCTTCGCCGCGTCCACCATCGCGACGCCGTCTGCCGGGGTATGCGACATCGGCTTCTCGCAGTAGACATCCTTCCCGGCACTCACAGCATCGATGACGATCTGCCGGTGCCAGTGATCCGGAACCGCGACGATGACGCAATCAATGTCCCGGTTGCTCAGCAGATCCTGATAGCGCCGAGTCACCGGGAGATCGGGGCGCGCGATCTCGCGCGCGAGCACGTGTCGCCCGTCGTACAGGTCGCAGGCGGCCGCGCATTCCACGTCCGGAAGCCCAATCGAATCCCGGAGCAGTGAGTTTCCCTGCATCCCGACGCCGATGATCCCGAATCGCACGCGATTCGCCGGTGATTGGGTTGCGGCCCGTGCGAGCGTGGCCGTTCGCGGAAGAATGGGCTCTCCGATGAGCGAGGCCCCGGCAACCGCAGCGCCGACGCCAAGAAACTCGCGACGAGAGAAGCCGTCCGATGTCATACCCCCCCTCCGTTGATGGCGATTCGCAGTCAGGAGGATTATGCAGCGCGAGAACGCGGTTAGTGAGGGCTCGAGCGCGCTGCCTCGTGGATCTTCGCGATCAGCTCGAGGTCTCGCACGCCTTCCTCACCGGGCGTGAGTGGCCCCGCTCGGAAAGCGAAGTGTCCACGAGGGCTCCACCGCCAGCGAGCGAACGCTCCGTGCGCCACCGACCCTTGCCGAGCGCGTCGCCAAGACGGAATCCCTTGTGCGCCGAGATGGACACGAGCTCGCCGCGCTCTCGCGCGCGCGATGCGGATGGCTTCCCGGTTGTAGGGGTCGAACCTGGGGCGGTACGCGACCAGCAACGTGCGCCGCGCGGCGGTGGCCGCGGCGATCATCGCGCGTCCCTCTCCAATTTCGCGGCGTGACGATACGATCCGTCAGTTGCCGGCGGGCACCACCAGCGTCTGGCCTGGTCTGATGTCCGCGTCATCCAGACCATTCGCGCTCTTGAGCGCCTCGACGGTCGTGTCGTAGCGTCGCGAGATCTCCCAGAGCGTATCGCCGGAACGGACCCGGTAGTTCGGCGAGGAGTGCCCGCCGCTCGCGAGAGTCCTCGAGCCCGTGACGCGACGCACGTACTGGGTGTAGGCCGTGGGGAAGACCGCGACGTGAAAGTGCGGCGGGCCATACTCCTCGGTCGCCTCGATCACGCCCGTGCGCTCGAGTGAGAGGAGTGTGTTCCGGAGCCACGCGCGGCATCGCGAATGCGTCGGCTTGCGGAGGTCCACGGCAATGCCCGTCGGGTGCACCGAGCGGTCCGACGCGTTCCACGGCTGGCGCGTCGCGGGTCGCACGGCGCCTGTCACCACGAGCCGCTCGCCGCACGCCTCACGGTACTGCGCCGCGAGGCGAGTGACAAACGTCCGCGTGGACGCGCGCGCGTACGGGTAGCGGACCGCGCCGAGCGTGTAGTTCGCGTTGCCGGAGAGCCGAACAAACGTTCCGCGCGCCGCGGCGCGCCGAACACCGGCGGGTGTCTGGTAAAAGTGAAGGTCGTGCCGCACGGCCTGCCGATGCATACGGTTGACACTGGCGCGTGAACCGCGGAGCGACTGCGACTCGGCGCTGCCAAGCGGCAACGAGAGCGCGGTGGCGGCGACGAGCGTGGCCGTGCGAGATGTACGTCCGTTCATGGTACGACAATGCAACTGGCCGGACCGACAATGCTGCGATCCAGGCCGCTGAGACTGTGTGCGGCGGACACCCCAAAGTTCTTATTCGCTCCCGGACGCGCAATAGTTCCGCGGAAATTCGGCGCGAGCGCGTCAGCGCCGATCGCTCGATCGTGTGAGCGCTACCGCGTCCCGGCCTCCGAAGCGCGTTCCACTTCCTTCCACTACGGCTGTCGTCGCACCCGCGGTTCAGTACCGGCAGGCTCCCGAGAGCCGCGAGCCCGCCATTCGCGGCGCGAACACCGAGAAACGCCGGACGCGCCACGCCGGTTGCGTCGTTCCCGGCTCCGCGCGCCCGACCGACTCCCTCACGAGACGCTACGGCCTGACCGTATCGAGCCGCGAGCCGACCATGACCTCGCGCAACAGTCGCCGACGTATCAGCCGCAGCGCGCTTCCGTCGAAGAACACGGTGCGCTCGAACATTCGAACCCGCGCGAGAGGCACGTCGCACGGCAGCGTGGCATCCAGCGGAAAGGTCCACAGATGCCGCGGCACGCCGCCGATGCGTAGAACGAGCGGGTCCCGTTCACTCGAACAACCCGCGGTCGCCGCATGAGTCTCGACGAAATCGTCGAACCTCGCCGCCGCTGCGGAGTCGATCGCCACCGGTCCGCGCGTCTGCTCGATGGCGAAGACCGACTCCGGCGTGCGGGCTGCCAGCAGCGCTTCGGCGAGCGACCGGTCCGTCGTCACGCCCATCGCGCGGGTGAGTTTCGGATGCGGCGATGTCTCGCCGCCCGCGCCGAGCACGATCGCATCGCCATATGGACGGAAGAACCCCGCAGGCAACGTGTGCGACGCGCCTCGCGCGTCTACCGCCTGGAGCTCGAGTGCATACGTGAGAGGTGTGTCCAGCCAGGTCACGTTCTCGGACGGAGTCCAGAGTGGGCCCCCGATCACTGCCACAATCGACAATGCGAAACGTCCGGGCGTGAAGATCGAGATCCGTGCGAGGCGATTACCATGCAGCAGGTACACCAGGAGCATGGCCTCAATGAGAATCCACTTCCAGAAGAAAATTCCCGTCAGGGCGAATGCCCCGAGGTGAAACACCGTCGCCAACACCAGAAAACCGACGAGTGTGCGCCGCGTCCAGAGCATCACGAGGGCACCGCATTCGACGAGCAGGGTGAAGAGCATGAGCGGCAGGACGAGCGACGCGGTCACCCGACTGACGCGCTCGATGACGTGGGGCTCGAGAAAGGCGAGCCACCCATTCGCGTACGCGCCGAGCAAGAGCAGGTGGACGTGCGGGTGGGTGATCCAATCGATGCGGAGCTTGCCCAGACCCGAGGTCCAGTACGTGACCGCAAGCAGACAACACCACCCGAAGATGAAGACGTCGCTCTGGCGCCGGCCCGTGACGGCGCGCACGAACCAGAACGCTCCGAACAGCACGGGAAAGCGCAGGACCACGCTCATCTCCGTCCACGTTATGAAACCGAGGGGGACGAAGAACTGCCCGGACACGGCGGCGGCAACGAGCGCGAACGGAATGACGAACAGCGGGCGCCAGGCGATTGCGAGCCACAGCGCGACAACGAGCACACGGTCCGCCAGATGCAGCTGATCGAAATACTGGTTGCGCGCGTAGCACGAGAGCGTCCACGCCGGGATCGCGGTGACCGCAACAACCAGCCATCGCAGTGCCTGTCCCTCGTCGAGCTGCCGCCAGGATCCGAGGAGCCCGATGACGCGCTGACGGCCCGCCCCACCCAGCCGCCGGTGATCGACGACCGCCGCGAGCGTGAGGAGCGAGAGCCCGGCGAGACCGAGCCACAGCGGAATGCGACTCGACACGAGCGCCCACGCCCGCGGGAACAGGTTGTCGAGAAAGAAGACTTCGGCGTATGCGGCGGCGGGAAGCTGTGCGAGCCGCGCGATCGTGACCTCCAGCAGCCGGAACGTTACGAACATCGCCAACGCCGCGCCGGCAAATGCGAGCGTCCCTCGCCCCGCCGACGGGCGGATGTTCATCGCGTGCTTCCGACCGGCGGACGCGTCGTCGTCGGGTCGGCCGTCGCGCGCAACCACGCGCGTAACGATTCCGCCAGCCCGCCGACATGGCGAGGCGAAATCGCGTCCCCGGAGTCGACGCCCTCGACGGTCACGACGTCCGGCCTCGGCTCGATGATCGACTGCCACTCGAGACGTGGGTCGTTTCCGGCACCGGCATAGCGCGTGATGAAGATCCGACTCCGCGCCTCGAGTGGTGCGGGGACGTAGCGGATGATCGCGTCCTTGTTGGCTTCGGTCACGCGGAACTGATTCAGCTCGACCTGACTCTGTCTCCGTTGCTCGCTTCCGACGATGAGCTTCGCGAAGCGCTGCGCCTTGCTCACGAGCATCCGCCTCCGGTCACTCCAGTCGCCTTCGCGAAACTCATCCCAGTAGAGCTCGAGCCGACTGCGGAGAAAGCGGGCCTCGTGGCTGCCGTCTTGGGCGGCGGGCCGGCGCAAGAGCGTCGCGGGGTTGATGAGTGTGAGCGAGGTCGGCGCGCGGCCGGCCGCGGAGAGCGTTCGCGCGAGCTCGCACACGACGGCGGCGCCCCAGCAGACGCCAACCAGGTGATAGGGACCCGGCTCGTCGTTCGCGAGGTCGCTGGCGTACCGCTCGGCAATGGCGTCGATGGAAGTGAGTGGCGACTCGCGCCCGTCCAGTCCCGGCGACTCGAAGGCGAAGAACGGCTGGTCGGGACCTAACGCGCGCGCCAGCCCTGCCATTGCGACGACGTTCCCGGCAACGCCCGGCGCGGCATAGATCGGGGGCAGCGTCCCTGACGAGCGCATACGAACGATCGAACCGCGCCGCGGCAGGGGTCGATCGATCTCCGCGAGCAGTGTCCGGACGGTGCCAGCGCCGAATAGCGTGGAGAGCGGAAGCGACTTACCCGTGATGCGCTCCACGCGGTCGAACAGCCGCGCGGCTTGCAGCGAGGTGCCGCCGAGGGCGAAGAAATCATCGTCGAGGCCGATCTCGTCGACTCCAAGCACGTCGCGCCAGGCGTGGAGGAGGGCGTCGGCCACGGTATCGTCGGAGGTCGTACGCACGTCCTGTGTGGCGCGCGCGCGCCGTGCCACGGCAGCGTTCGTGACACTCAGGGACGACGGCGACGTGGACGGCAGCAGCGATCCGACGAGCGCGCCGTCGGGCTCCGTCGCGAGCCGCTCGAGCATCGATTCGAGCTCGGCGAGCAGCTCGTGTGGCCGCTCGACGGATGCGTCGTGAATGAGCGTGAACACGAGTTGGTCATCGACACCTGACACGGAGAGGAGCAGTGGGTAGGCGGCATCGAGGGTGGCCGAATCGGCTTTCACCTCCACTCCGGGCCAGGGCGCGGCGGTTTCGTCAGTGAGGTTCAGAAGTACGAGCGTGTCGAACAGCGGTCGCGCGAACGAAACGTCCGTCCACGCCTGAATGTCCGTCAGCGAGACGTGTGCGAAGGCACTCCGCCGCCCCTGCGCGCGCTGGAGTTCGCGGACCCACTCCTCGATTCGGCGGTCGCGTTGAATCGTCAGGCGTGCCGGGAGGTTGTTCACGAACGATCCGACCACGGTGTCGGCGTCGGGAAGGTCCGGGGGCCGACCCGAGACCGTGACGCCGCACACCACGTCGTCCTGCGCCGTCCGCGCGCCCACGAGCAGCGCAACCGCCGACAGCAGCAGCGCACCGGGCGTGGTTCGCCAGCGCGCGGCTCGTTGCCGCGCGGCCGCCGTCAGGTCGTGGGACAGCACGCGGCAGCTGGTCAGGCGCGCGGTGTGCGAGGCCGGCACGGCGTCGCCGAGCACCAGCGTCGGTTCGACGATACCGGCCAGCTCGTTGCGCCAGAAGCGTTCCGCGGCGGCGGCGTCCTGCCGGGCAATCCACTCGATGTAGCCCTTGAAGCGTGCGGGCTGCCCCAGCGTCGGTGAGTTGCCGGCAGTGAAGGCGGCGTACAGCGCTCGCAGGTCGGCGAACAGGACGCCGTGGCTCCAGCGGTCGACAATGAGATGGTGGACTGCCCAGATGAAGTAGTGGTGATCGGGCTCGAGCCGAACGAGCGTGCAGCGCATGAGCGGTGCCTTGCCCAGCGTCATCGGACTCCGGGCGTCGTCGGTGCGCAGAGCGTCGAGGGCCGGCGCTCGGGCTTCGGCGGGCACGCCCGTCAGGTCGATGTGGCGGAACGGAAGCGTGGCGGTCGAACGCACGACCTGGAGCGGTTGCGCGAGTCCCTCCCACAGGACCGCGGTCCGAAGGGCGGCATGGCGGACGACGAGCGCATCCCAGGCGCGGTGAAACGCGGAGGCATCGAGCGGTCCGCGAATGTGATAGCAGGCCTGATTCAGCAGCACGCCGTTGCCCGCGGACGAGATCGCGTGCAGCAGCATCAGCCGCTGCATCGGCGACAGCGGATATGCGTCCTCGACATTCGGGGGTAGCGTCACGCGTCGTCCAACTCGGCGAGAAGGTCGGCAACGATCGCGAGAGACGACGCGTCGACTCCGGGTAGGGCGAACCCGACCGACGGTCC
>DASURJ010000186.1:0-2470 GCA_036280115.1 Gemmatimonadaceae bacterium | reverse complement strand
CTGGCACGTCCGTGGACGCGAGCTGCGCTGCTGGACAAGGAAACGGCCCGTCAGGTCAACCTCGACCTGACGGGCCGCTGCGCACCTGGGAGTGGGAGACTCAGGGCGCAGGAGCCTTCACGACGATCGCCTGATCGACCTCGGCGCCCGACCCGACCGCCACCGTCACCGGCAGCACGGGCTCGGTCGCGAACGTCACGCCCTGCGGCGCCGTCAGCGACAGCTTGTAGTTCATCGGCAGGAGGTACAGGAAATCTGCCGTAAAGCTGCCGTTCTGGTCCGCGTCGGCGAGCGCGAGCTCGGTCTTCGCGCCACTCGTATCCTCGAGCACCGCCTTGAAGCCCTCGAGCGTACCCGTGAAGCTCGAGTTCTTCGTCACGCTCACGCCAAGGCTGCCCGACATCGCCAGCTCGGTCGCGAAGATCACCGGATGCATGACCCACGCGTCGGACTGGCCAGCCGCGTGGCCGAAGCTCTTCGACACGTCGAAATCGACGAGCACGATCTTCTGTTCGCCGCCGGTGAAGTTCATCAGGTCACCGGGCAGCTTGACCTTGAGCCCCGACGACGCGAAGCTCGGCATCCGGAGCTCGCCGGCCACCTGCGCACCCGCGGGCAGCCCCGCGTACGACGGCGAGGACGCGTAGATCTTCGTCGAACCGTCCGCCTGCTCGACCTCGATGTACCCGCCGGTGATGACGAAGCGTAGGTCGTGATACGAGCCCGCGGGGATCGGCGCATCCTTCACCAGCTCCGCCGTGCTGTTCGCGAGATCCAGGAGATCGAGCGTAGTATCGCGATCGAAGAGCACGATGCGGCCGCCCTCACCGTCACCCTCGGCGCCCTGGAGGTAGATCTGGGAGATCGTGACGACCGCCGCCTCGAAATCCCCCGTCGCATCGGTCAATAGCAGCGTCATACGGCCCTCGCGCGGGCCTGTGGAATCACCACAGCTCGCGAGCGGACCGAGAACGAGAGCAAGGAGAAGAAGTGCCTTCAGTCGATTCAGCATGATTGGGCTCGGGTCTGGTTCGTATGGTAGACTTCCGCATTCCTCCTGCGCGTCACCGCGAGCTCCGCGGGTGACGGGGCTCACCAGGCCGACCCGGAAAGGACCGAAGAACTGGCGAAAAAGGGCGGTCACTCCTCCTGTTTCACGAACTGGACCTCCGCTTCGATGCGAACCTTGTTCGCGACGAGCACGCCGCCCGTTTCGATCGCCTGATTCCACTTGAGTCCCCACTCGCGGCGGTCGACTTCGCCCCGCGCCGTGAACCCGGCCCGCTCCTTCCCCCAGGGATCCCTGCCGCGGCCGAGGAACTCGCACTCGAGCACGATCTCCATTTTGGTGTCGCGAATCTGCAGGTCGCCCACCATGCGGAAGCGGTCGCCCTCCTTCTCGAAGTTGCCGTCGAGCCGCTTGCTCTCGAACCGGATCTCCGGATACCGCCCGGCGTCGAAGAAATCGGCGGAGCGGAGGTGCTGGTCGCGGTCGGGTGCGCCCGTGTCGATGCTCGCCGTAGCGATGGCCACTTCGACGCAGCACCCTGTCGGATGCGACTCGTCGCCGGTGAGCGTAGCCTGCACCTCCTTGAAGCGCCCGCGGACGGTCGTCATCATCATGTGCTTCACGGCGAACTCGACGCTGGAATGCGCCGGGTCGAGCTTCCAGGTGGACGTGCCACGTTCCACGCTCGCGGTGCTCATGGGTCCCTCCTCGTTGAATGACTGATGCGCATCACGCCATGGGCGTGCGGGAATCGTGCCCGGCGGAGATGGCTCATCCTGACCGGCGCAGAACTTGAATCCGCACCGCCGTCCCATGGCCCGACGCTCCCGCGCGAGGCGCATTCCCCTGATCATCGCGATCACGATCGGCCTGGCCGTTGGACTCGGCGCGTTCACGTTCGTGTATGCGCGCGGCTACTCGTACCTCACGAACGATCCCGCCGCCTGCGCGAACTGCCACATCATGCGCGAGCACTTCGACGCCTGGACCAAGTCCACGCATCGCGCCGTGGCGACGTGCAACGACTGCCATACGCCGCACGACGTCGTCGGGAAGTACGTCGTGAAGGCGAAGAACGGATTCTGGCATTCGTTCTACTTCACGACCGGCCGGTACCCCGACCCACTGCGCATCACCGAGGGGAACCGTGGCGTGACAGAGGCCGCGTGTCGCCACTGCCACGCCGAGATCACGCACGCCATCGACCCGGTACCGGCGGATGACGATGGAGTGGAAGGACACGACCGCGCGGCCCGCACCGGTGAGCCGATCCGCTGCGTCCGCTGTCACCGGTACGTAGGCCACCTCGTGCGCTGAACGGAGACTCACGAAACTCGATGACCACACCCCCCACCGATCCGCCCGCCACGCGTCGCAAGCGCAGCCTCTTCACCCTCGGCGGCATCGCCCTCGGCGCCGCGCTCGTCGTGGTCGCCCTCGCCGCGTTGCTCACCAACATTT
>DASURJ010000185.1:0-2084 GCA_036280115.1 Gemmatimonadaceae bacterium | reverse complement strand
CGACGTCGGAGAGAGGACTCATCTCGATTCACCCGCACGGCCGAATCTGGCCATGAGCCGCCTCGCGCGTGCCATCCCCGTCCGCGGCGCGAGCCACTAGGCACCGCCACCGAGCGCGCGCAGCAATTCCGGTCCGGTCTTCGTGATGTCGCCTGCACCGATCGTGAGGACGACGTCGCCGCCACGGACGGCACGCGCCAGCTCGCCGGAGAGCGCGGTGCGCGCACCCTGCCACGCGACATCGCCTCCCGCCTGCCGCGCTGAATCCACGATGAGCTGGGCGGTCACGCCAGGGATCGGTTGCTCGCGTGCGGGATAGATGTCGGCGATGAACACCGAATCGGCCGCGGCGAGCGCCTCGCCGAACTCCCGGGCGAAATCGCGCGTCCGCGAAAAGAGATGCGGCTGGAACGCGGCGATGATGCGCCGGCCCGGAAAAGCCGTACGCGCCGCCGCGAGCGTGGCGCGGATCTCGGTGGGGTGGTGGGCGTAGTCGTCCACGACTTCGACTCCGCTGGCAACTCCGAGGCGCTGAAACCGGCGCTCCACCCCGCGAAACGCGGCGAGGCCCGGGGCCATCGCCTCGACCGAGACGCCGAGGGCGAGCCCACTCCCGATGGCCGCGAGCGCGTTCAACACGTTATGCATCCCGGGCACCGCGAGCTCGACCTCACCCAACATCTCGTCGTCGTATTCGACCTCGAAGAGCGAGCCGCCACCTTCCATTCGGACGTCGACCGCCAGCAGGCGGGCATCAGGCGAATGCAGGCCGTATCGAATCACCTCGGCGGAGCTCGGCGTGGCGAGCTTGTTGGCAACGCTGTCGTCTGCGCAGAGTACGATCGCCCGCGCTGGCGACGCGAATTGCTCGAAGGTGGTGCGGATGTCGTCGAGGTCGGCGTAAATGTCGAGGTGGTCGGCCTCGACGTTCGTGATCACGGCGACCGTCGGCGTGAGGGCGAGGAAAGACCGGTCGTACTCGTCGGCCTCCACCACGAAGAGCCGATCGGAACCGTACCGCAGGTTCCCGCCCCACGTGCCCACGCGCCCGCCCACCACACCGGTGGGCTCGCGCCCGGAAGCCGCCAGCGATTCGGTGGTCATGACCGTCGTCGTCGTCTTACCGTGCGTTCCCGCGATCGCCACGAGATCGCCGCCGCTCACCGCTTCGCCGAGTGCCTCGGCGCGCCGGATGACCGGGAGCCCCAGCTCGCGGGCGCGAACGAGCTCGGGATGGGTCTTGGGGAGAGCGGAGGAAACGACGACCGCACGAGCGCCTTCGACGTGCGACGGGTCGTGGCCGGTCGCGACCGCGATCCCGAGCCTCGCAAGATCGCCCGTGGGATCACCGGTCGCATCGCAGCCCGTGACCACAGTGCCGCGGCGCACGAACAGCTCGGCGAGCGCGCTCATGCCGGCGCCGGCGACTCCGACAAAGTGAACGGGGCGACGGTCGGCGGGATCGAGGAGGGTCATGAGCGGCGGCGGAATATAGGCCGGACAGGCATGGCGCTCAAGAGCGCTCCGAGCTGCGATCCGGGGTGAGGTCCACGCTTTTAAGTATTCTGCGGGCAATATCATCCGCAGCGTCAGGTCTAGCTCTTTCTCGGCCAGCGGCGGCGAGGGCGTCGAGTGCACCCGGTGTCCCGATGAGCTCGCGCGCCAGCGCGTCGAGGCGATCGACGGTAAGCTCGCTCTGCCGGATCCACCGCGCTGCTCCCGCCGCAGCGAGCGCCTTCGCGTTGATCGTCTGGTGATCCGCCGCGGCCGTTGGTAACGGAACGAGGACTGGTGGAATGCCCCACGCCACCAGCTCGGCAGTCGTCATCGCCCCGGCGCGAGTAATCGCCAGGTCAGCCGCGGCGTATGCCTCCGAGATCGGGCTCAGATAGGGACGCACTCGCACGCGCTCGGACTCGCGCGTTACGTGCGCATGGAAGTTTCCCTTCCCCGTTGCCCAGATGAGCTGCACGCCGGGTGGGAGGCCGCGCGTGACCCACCCATCAATGATGGCGTTGAGCGCGGCCGAGCCCTGGCTGCCGCCGAACACGAGAATGACGGTGCCCGTGTTGGCCAGCCCCCAC
>DASURJ010000184.1:0-4643 GCA_036280115.1 Gemmatimonadaceae bacterium | reverse complement strand
CAACACCACGTCCGGCGCGGTCTCGTCATCGCCGTTCGCGAACAGCCGACCGCGGATCAGCGGCACGCGCAGCAGCGGGAGGTACTCGGGACTCACGAGGCGGACGTTCACCGGGACGGACGGGGCGGCGGGGTTTCCGTTCGGCATTGGCACACCGCCCCGCCAGGGGTTCGACGTGAGCGGGAGCGCGTTCGTGGCGCCGACGACGCGCACACCCGGGAGCGCCCGAAGGCGGTCGTCGATATCACGATAGAGTTGCTCCGTGGCCTGGAGCGTGGGGTAGCGGGCCTGCGACGCTGCCACCGCGAACGACATCACTCCGGCTGGGTCGAAGCCCGGCTCGACTCGGGTTACCCGAAGAAACGTGCGAACGAGAAGGCCGCTCGCGACGAGCATGACGACCGAGAAGGCGAGCTCGACCACCACCAGCGCGCGCCTCGCGAATCGCTGTGCCCGAGTCGGGCCTCCACGTTCGCCCTCTTTCACTGCACTCCCGGCATCCATGCGTACGAGCTGCGCAAGCTGCGGAACCGCGAAGAACACGCCGGCAAGCATTGCCACAGCCAGCGACCATACCACGATTCCGGGATCTACCTGAATCTCGCCCGCACGGGGCAGCCGTCCGGGGTACAGCTCGAGCAGCCCACGGAGGAGTGGGCGGGCAAGGAGCAGCCCCAGGACGGCGCCGCCGATCGCCATCACCATGCTTTCCGTGAGGACCTGCCGCCTGAGGCGGCCTAACGCCGCACCGAGTACGGCGCGCATGGCGAACTCGCGCCGCCGCGTCTGGGCCTGCGCGAGCCGGAGGTTCGCGATGTTCGTGCACACGACGAGCAGCACGATCGCGATCGCCCCGCTGAGGAACAGGAGCGTCATTCGTACCGGGCCCGCGATGTACTCCTGCAGCGGCGTCACGCCAATGACGGTTGGACCGTTCGAGGGGCGCGGAAACTCCCGCTGGACGGCCGCGTCAACAGCCCGCAGCTCGGCGATCGCCGCGCCGACATCGACGTCTGGTCGCACGCGCGCCACCGCCTCGAGCCACTGGGTCGCGCGACTGCTCTGCCACGAGTTCGCTCCCGTGGTCGCCACCTGGAGGGGCACCCAGAGATCAGCTCCGCCCATGGGGAGCGTGAGCTCCCCCGGCGCCACCACGCCGATCACCGTCGCTCGCCCGGACGCAAGGTCGATCGACCTCCCGACGATCTCGGGATCTCCCCCGAATTCTCGCTCCCACATCGCCGCCGACAGGATCGCAACGTCAGGTGCGCCATTCGCGAAATCGTCGCGACCAAAGGCGCGGCCAAGCACGAACTTCGATGCGAGGACGCCGAAGTAATCCTCGCCAACCTGTACGGCGGTCACGGGGACCGGGCCGTCGCTCGTGATCAACGTTGCTTCACCACCGGTATACGGCGCGATGCCGGCGAGGCCCGTCGCTCGCCGCCGCCAGTCCTCCAGATCGGGGTATGCGACCGAAGGGATGACCGTACCCGCCCCCACCACGACCCGGTATACGGCGAGCACGCGGTCGGCCTGCATAACGGGAAGTGGTTGCAGCAGAACCTTCCATACGACCGTGCTCACCGCGGCCAGCGCGCCGGTTCCGAGCGCCATGGTGAGCAGGATGGCTGTCGTGGGCGCTGGCGTTCGGACCGCGACGCGCAGCGCATGTCGCAGGTCGCTTCGAAAGCCATTCAACATTGCCGTTCTCGGCGTGGTGGGAGCGGACGAGCGCCGCTGCATACGGCGCGCGACGAGCGGGAAGAACGACGTGATGGCCTGCTGCCAGTACCAGCGTCGGGCGCGGCCCGAATCCCTGGCGGCCAGGCTCGAGAACTCCTCGTCGAGGTCGGCGAGGATCCACGACCGGTCGCCCGGCTCCGTGGCGAAGGAAACGAGTGCCTTCGCCAGGCGCGGCGGGGTGAGCGTCATCGGTGACCCTCCAGAATGGGCGGCATCGGGAATCCCTCCACCATTCGCACGAACGATGTGACGGCGTGCCCTAGTGCTCGGTGCCCTGCTCTGGTGAGTGCTACGAGCTTCCGTGAACGTCCGCCGCGCACGGGATCGGGATCCGAGAATGCGAACGACACGAATCTCTTGTCGTGCAGACGCCCGAGCGTGGCGTAGACAGCGCCGATTGCCACCGGACGACCGGTCCGGCGCTCGATCTCCTGCCGGATGGTCACCCCGTACGCGGTGTTGTCGCCGAGGTGTGCGATGGCGAGCATGACGTACAGCTCGAATTCCGCGAGATGGCTTCCCTTGGGCATGGCTATTTGTTGTACAAGCGGATAGAAATAAGCCCGTGCCGGCTGTGACAACCGGCGCGGGCGGATGGTTTGCGTGTTTCGGCGGCGCAGGGCGAATCGCCGACGCGGCGATTTTATTTCTCCACCGCCAGTGAACTATTCGCGGTCGGGCCGAACACGTCCACGAGCCGGATCGCGAGCGGAGCGTCCCCGCCCGTGGGATACCAGTCGAAAGAATCCGTGGCAATGAAGTCGTCGCCGCCAAGCCGGACTACGCGGACTGTCCTGTCCCGACCGTCCACCAACCAGTACTCGGCAATGCCCGCCTCGGCATAGGCGTTCCGTTTATCAACCCGGTCTCGGTGCCGAGTGCTGGCTGACGCAACTTCGACCACGAGGATCGGTAGCGGGACATCCACCCAGGTCGCACCGACTTCTGCCGGCGCGTGGCGAACCATGAGGTCGGGCTCGACCTCGGTGTCATCGCCAAGGCGAATGACGGCGCGTGGATGAAAGACATACCCGAGGCCGTTCGCTGCGACGTATGCCTCGAGAATCCTGCTCAGCCGCGCGAGAATGGTCTCGTGGTACGGCGTCGGCGCCGGCGTCACGAACAGCTCGCCGTGTACGAGCTCGTACTTGTTGCCGTCGTCCGGGAGGCTGTGAAGCTCCTCGAGAGTCCATCTCTTCTGGACGCGGTTGGGCATGGACACCGAGACCTCCCCGGAGCAAGTCGCGGCACGCGCATGGGCCGAGGATACGCATGCTCGCGCGGTTGCCGTCACCGGTTCCGCCGGTCCGTCAGCGGAACGTTGCAGTCATGGCCGAGCGTACGCTCGGCGCGGGCGCCGAGTCAAGCCGAGCCGACGCGGGCTCCTCGCTCACCCGCCGATGCGCTGGACCCCCGGATAGCCGTCGAAGCCCTTGTCGAAGCTCATGATCCTCGTGCTGCCGTGTGCGGCCATGGTCGCCAGATGGATGGCATCGCGAGCCGAGATCCGTGGCTTTCCATAGAGAATGGATTTGGCGCGCTCGACGGCGTCGGCGTCGACAGGAAATACCTCGTCGACGATCCCGAGCAGCACGTCGAACGCGGGCTGGATGGCCTCGCGCCGGCCGATAGCGACGTAGCGGTGCAGGATTTCCTGCAAGACCTCGGCGTCTGTCACGAGGCGCTCGCTATCGGCGATCGCCTCCTCGACCAGCCGTCTGGCATCGACCTTGTGCGGATGCGACGCCCCGACGAGGTACATCGGGATGTTCGAATCGATGAAGATCACTCCGTGATTCCCGACGCATAACCGCGCTCGATCTCGGCGAGCATCTGCTCGATGTCGGGCGCGGGATAGTCGTGTCGGATGGCCTCTCGCACCACTGACAGCTTGCGCGTGGCATCGGCCGACGGTTCCAGGCGACGGCTGGTTCGAATGGCCTCACGCACCCACTGCGAGACGGTGATTCCGCGGCGGCGCGCTGCCTTCTGGAGATCGCGATACTCCGCGTCATCGAGAATGACCTGCAGGCGTTTACTCATGCTATGAGTATGATATACTAATCTGAATGAGTCAAGTGACATGGAGGGTCGATCAGTGAGTGAGTACCGACCTGCAATCCTGGAATGCTCGGGGTCACGGGGAGCCGGTCCAAGCATGTCCCTGGGAACGGCGTGCGCCGTCATCGATTCGGCCGGCGCGGGATCACAGTATTCCGCCCGCGACGCGTTGGGCGTATCCTCCGCGGCGAAACCGCCTCGCCCCCGTCTCCCGTAAGGACGCCCCATGGAAACCCTGAGGCAGGATCTCCGCTACGCCGTGCGCGGCCTTCGCAAGTCGCCGGCGTTCACGCTCGTCGCCCTCCTGACGCTCGCCCTCGGGATCGGCGTCAATAGCTCGATCTTCAGCGTCGTCAATGCGATCCTCTTCCGGCCGCTGCCGGTCGAACGGCCCGGCGAGCTCGTGGACATCTACGGCCGGCAGTCCACGTCGTCCGAGCACGCGACCCACTCGTACCCGAACTATCTCAGCTACCGGAGCGCGACGTCCACGCTCTCGGGGCTCATCGGGTACTCGAACTTCTTCGCCAACCTGTCGATCGAGGGCAGCTCCGACCTGGTCATCGGGGAGCTCGTCACGGACAACTATTTCCAGACGCTCGGGGTGCGCCCGGCGATGGGACGCACGTTCGCCGCCGACGAGACCCAGGCGATCGACGCATCGACCTACGCGGTGATCAGCGACCGCTTCTGGAAGAGCAAGTTCGCTGGCGCGCCCGGCATCGTCGGGAAGACGTTCCGGATGAATGGCCTGGTCTACACGATCGTGGGCGTCGCGCCGCCGGAGTTCCGTGGCATGGTGCCCGCCGTCACGGCGCAGATGTGGATCCCGGCGA
>DASURJ010000183.1:0-4561 GCA_036280115.1 Gemmatimonadaceae bacterium | reverse complement strand
CGGTCTTTCGCGATCATCACGCATACACGACCGAGGATCTGACGGCGCTGGTCCGGCGGGCGGCGGTGTGTGACCGCGCGGTCTGCACGCTCAAGGATGCCGTAAAGCTCGGCCCGTTGTGGCCGGGCTCGACTCCGCTGTGGTATGTTTCCCAGCGCGTCGACGTCGAGCGCGGGGCCGACCTGCTGACCGATGTCGTCGCGATGATGCTCGCCGAACGTTCCGTCTCTAGTCCGTCTGGACGGCCGGGCCCGCCCGGACCACACGATTGATTCCATGGCCACCGACCTTCGACTGCCCACTGACCGCATCGTTCGTCCCGACAAGGACCGGTTCCTCAACGAGGAGAACCCGTTCGAGGCGATGATGTCGCGGTTCGACCGCGCCGCCGAGCTGCTGGACCTCGAGCCGGGCCTCTACAAGGTGCTTCGTCACCCGGAGAAGCAGATCGTGGTCTCCGTACCGGTGCTGCTCGATAACGGAGAGGTCGAGGTCTACACGGGCTATCGGGTCCTCTACAACACGTCTCGCGGACCGGCCAAAGGCGGGATCCGGTTCGACATGAACGTGACGCTCGACGAGGTGACGGCGCTCGCCGCCTGGATGACGTGGAAGTGTGCGGTCGTGAACCTGCCATTCGGCGGGGCGAAGGGGGGAGTCGTGTGTGACCCCCTGAAGATGAGTGTCGGTGAGCTCGAGCGGCTCACGCGGCGCTACACCGCTGGCATCATCGCGACACTTGGCCCGGACTCGGACGTTCCCGCACCCGACGTGAACACGAACGAGCGCGTGATGGCGTGGGTGATGGACACGTATTCCATGCACGTCAGGCATACCGTCACCGCGGTGGTCACCGGCAAGCCGGTCGAAATGGGTGGGTCGCTCGGCCGTCGCGAGGCGACCGGCCGCGGCTGCATGATCGTCACGAAGGAAGCGCTCGCGCACCTCGGCATGAACGTCCGAGGGACGACGGTCGCCGTTCAGGGCTTCGGCAACGTCGGGTCGGTTGCCGCGAGCCTGCTTCACCGGGAAGGGTGCAAGATCATCGCGATCAGTGACCGTACCGGCGCCGTGTTGAACACGAACGGCATCGACGTCGAGGCGGCGGTGGCGCACGTGAAGGAGCACCGGTCCCTCGAGGGATTCAACAAGGGCGACCGCATCTCCAACGAGGAGTTGCTCACACTCGACGTCGACGTGTTGCTTCCGGCTGCGCTCGAGAACGTGATCACCACGAAGAACGCCGGGAAGATCCGCGCGAAGATCATCTGCGAAGGCGCGAACGGTCCCACGACCGCCGCCGCCGATGCCGTCCTCGAGGAGAAGGGGATCTTCGTGGTTCCTGACATTCTCGCGAATGCTGGCGGCGTGACCGTATCGTACTTCGAGTGGGTGCAGGACCGTGGCGGCTATTTCTGGACCGAGGAGACAGTCAACAATCGGCTGCGGGACATCATGACCAACAGCTTCAAGGACGTGCTGGAGCTCTCGCGTCAGCACAAGGTCAACATGCGGACCGCGGCGTACATGCTCTCGATCAGCCGGGTGGCGACCGTGCATCGGCTGCGCGGTATCTACGCCTAACGTGGGTTGCGCCCGCTGAGCCGGCAGCCGCGCACATGCCATGCGTTTCATTATCGCGGTGGTCGGCCGTCCGAAGCACGACGCGCTCGCGGCGGCCATCCGCGACTACGAGGCCCGTGCTCGTCGCTACTGGCCGCTCGACATCCACGAGGTGAAGGACGAACCGGTGAAAGCCGCGAATACGGGTCTCGCGCGGGCGAGGGAAGGCGAACGGCTGGCCGCTGCGGTTGGCGGTGCGCAGCTCGTCGCGTGCGAAGTGGGCGGTCGGCAGATGGAGTCGCGCGAGTTTGCCGCCTGGGTGCAGCGGCTCCGGGAGGCGGCGAGCGACGTGGCGTTTCTCATCGGCGGCGCATACGGTCTCGCACCACCACTCACCGAGGCAGCATCGACGCGCCTCTCCTTCTCGTCGTGGACCATGCCTCACGAGCTCGCTCGGCTCGTGCTCGCCGAGCAGTTCTATCGCGCGGGGACGATCATCCGCGGCGAACCGTATCACAAGTGACCGGCACGACCATGACGTGCGAGCGCACCGTCCCGTGACGGACCTGATCATACGGACAGAGGTCCTCGGCGGCTCGCCTCTGGCGCGCGCTGCGATCGACGGTCAGCTCGATGAATGGTACGCGCCGCGCCCAGGCACGCCCGATGAGTGGCGTGCGGCCGCCGGTCTCGTTCGGGCAAACCAGCCCGGCCGGTCATGGGTGGAGGCTCTCGCGCCGGCGCTTTCGGCCACGGGCGCGGCGGCGACGCGGCTGCACCGAGTCGCTGATGGCAATGGGGTCGTCGTCACGACGGGACAGCAGCCCGGACTCTTCGGCGGCCCCCTGTACACGTGGTCCAAGGCGATTTCTGCGCTGACGCTCGCGGATGAAATCGAGCGCGTTACCGGGGTGCCGACCGTACCGGTCTTCTGGGCGGCGACCGACGACGCCGACTACGCGGAAGCGTCGTGGACGGCGGTGGGGGTTCCCGGTGGCGCGGAGCGACTCGCGTTGCCGGCCGCGGTGCCGCTCGGCCGTCCGATGTCAGGCATGCCGCTCGGAGACCCCAGCGCTGCGCTCGATACACTCGTGCGCGCCTGTGGTTCCACCGTCGACGACCGCCCGCTCGCGGCGGTATCGGCAGCGTACCATGCGGGCGCAACCGTCGGCGGCGCGTATGTCGCGCTGCTGCGTGCACTGTTCGAGCCGCTGGGCATTGCCGTCCTCGACGCATCGCACGCGAGCGTATCGGCCGCGGCGCGTGCCCACCTCCTCCTCGCGCTCGAGCGGGCCGACGTGGTCTCCAGTGCGCTGCGGGGGCGCGACGAGGCGATCCGGGCGGCGGGGTTCACACCGCAGGTCTCCGAGGTGGCGGGGCTATCACTCGTGTTCGAGCGCGACGCGGGTGGCGGCGAGAAGCGGCGGCTCCCACTGAAGGAAGCGAGATCGTACTCGGGCACGGGCGGAGTGCTCTCGCCTAACGTGTTGTTGCGGCCCGTCATCGAGCGCGCGATCCTTCCCACGGTGTCGTACGTGGCTGGGCCGGGTGAGATCGCGTACTTCGCTCAGGTGAGCGCCGTCGCAGCCGCCCTCGACCTCGCATCGCCGCGCGTCGTCCCTCGCTGGTCGGTGACGATCATCGAGCCACACGTCGCGCGAATCCTCGGGCGATTCGGGTTGGCGGCGGAGGACCTGGCCGACCCACACGCGGCGGAGGGGCGATTGGCGCGCGAGGCGGTTCCCGCGGAGGTCGAGCGGGCCGTGTCCCAACTTCGACAGGACGTCGATCGGCGCGTGACCGCGGTCGGCGACGGCACGGTCGCCGCGAACCTCGGCCTCGCCGAGATGGTTATCGAGGGCGCGAGACGCGGCGTGCAACACCGCATCGATCGCCTCGAGCGCCGCATCGTGGCGGCCGTGAAGCGGCGCGAGCTGGAGACCATGCGGCAGGTCGCCACCGCGCGCGGCGCGCTGTATCCCCTCGGGATTCGCCAGGAGCGCGCGCTCAACGCCGTGCCGTTCCTCGCCCGGCATGGCTCGGCGTTCGTGGACGGGATGGTGTCGGCCGCACGTGGACACGCCGTGGCACTCGTCGGTACGGACAGCGCTCCCTCAACGGCGGCGACCGAAGCGTCGCGCTCCCGCGCCGGAGACTCCCGCGTAGGTACGCGCGCGGAACCCACGCGTGTCATCGACGCCTAACGCTGGATCGCATCGGCCCGCGGCGCTCGTCGCGGCGGGGATTCTCGTCAGTCGAATCATCGGGCTCGTTCGCGAACGACTCATCGGGTTCTACTTCGGCGTCACGCCCGAAGCCGACGCGTTCCGCGCCGCGTTCCGGATCCCGAACCTGTTGCAGAACATGTTCGGTGAAGGCGTACTGTCGGCGTCGTTCATTCCCGTATACGCGTCGCTCGTCGAGCACGAGGAACGTGAGGAGGCAAGGCGCGTCGCGGGCGCGGTATTGGCCATGCTCGCGCTGGTGGTCGCGGTCCTCGTACTCGCCGGGGTGCTCGCTGCACCTTGGCTCGTCGACCTCATTGCGGCGGGGTTCCCGGCGGACAAGCGGGAATTGACGGTGACCCTCGTTCGCGTGCTGTTCCCGGGCGCCGGGCTGCTCGTGCTGTCCGCCTGGTGCCTCGGGATCCTGAACTCTCACCGCCGCTTCTTCCTGTCGTACGCGTCGCCGGTGGTGTGGAACGTGGCGATGATCGCGGCGCTGCTCGTCTTCGGACGACGTTCGACGTTGGCGTCCCTCGCGGTCTGGCTCGCGTGGGGATCCGTCGTGGGCAGCGCGTTGCAGGTGCTCGTGCAGCTGCCGGCTGTCCTCCGCGTGGCGGGTCGTGTGCGCGTGGCGTTCGCGACGCACTCCGCCCACGTGCGAGACGTCGTGCGGAACTTCGGCCCGGTGTTCGTCGGACGTGGCGTGGTCCAGATCAGTGCGTACGTCGACGCGTGGATTGCCTCGTTCCTCATCAGCGGGTCAGTCGCTGCAC
>DASURJ010000182.1:0-2857 GCA_036280115.1 Gemmatimonadaceae bacterium | reverse complement strand
ATCGGCGGGGTGCCGTCCAGGTCCGCCCGGAACGCGGCGTACGCCCGCCGGACGATCTCCGCGCGGTCACGGGTCATGCGTCATCCCTCCCGCCCTTCCATTCGGTAAGTTTCCGGGTCACCCCGACCATCTCCCAACCGAGGTACGTCATGAGACGCCCTCCGCTCGCATCCGGACTGCTCGTTCTCCTGGTCGCCCTGCCGACGTTGTCGCTCGCGCAGAGCGCTCCGACCACCATGAGCCGCGAGTCCACCGCGAGCCCTGCCGTCGATCTCTCCGCGGCCAAGCCCGGACGCGACCCCAATCAGCCCATCGACTCGGCCTACACGGCGAAGATCAAGGAATACACGACCGAGCCGTTCTTCCTCTCGCCGCTCGTGGACTACCTCCCGGCGAGTCGGGCCGTCCCGACACCGAAGGCCGTGTTAGGCGACATCGCCGGCGGGCCAACCAAGCTGCCGTACTCCAGGGAAGTGTACGAGTATATGCGCCTGCTCGAGAAAGCGAGCCCGCGCGTGAAGGTGTACTCGATCGGCAAGACCGAGGAAGGACGCGAGATGATCGCGGTCGCGGTTGCGTCCGAGGCGCTGCTCGCCCGGCTCGACGAGAACAGGGAGAAGCTCGCGAAGCTCGCCGACCCGCGCACCATCGACATGGACGACAAGGTGGCCGAACAGATCGCGGCGGAGGCGGCGCCGGTCTATTACATCACCGGGACGATCCACTCGACGGAAGCCGGGGCGCCGACGGCGCTCATGGAGCTCGCGTATCGGCTCGCGGTGGATGAGAGCGCGTACATCAAGAACATCCGCGAGAACCTCATCACGCTCATCACACCCGTCGTCGAAGTCGATGGGCGCGACCGCGTCGTCGATCTCTTCAACTGGAAGATGAAGCGGCCGGGGCAGACCGCGCCGAACCTCCTCTACTGGGGCAAATACGTCGCGCACGACAACAACCGCGACGCCATGGGTGTGACGCTCAAGCTCACGGAGAACGTCCTCAACACGTACGTCGACTGGAAGGCGCAGGTGCTGCACGACCTGCACGAGTCGGTGCCGTATCTCTACGACAACACCATTGGCGACGGGCCGTTCAACGCGTGGCTGGACCCGCTGCTCACGAACGAGTGGCAGCTCATCGGGTGGAACAACGTGCAGGAGATGACGCGGCTCGGGATGCCGGGCGTGTTCGCGCACGGCACGTTCGACACGTGGTCGCCGGGCTATCTCATGTTCATCGCGGCGACGCATAACGGGATCAGCCGCCTCTACGAGACGTTCGGCAACGGCGGCACGGCGGAGACGATCGAGCGCGAGCTGAGCCCGGGGCAGACGTCGCGCACCTGGTGGCGGCAGAACCCGCCGCTCCCGCGCGTGATGTGGTCGCTCCGCAACAACAACAACTACGAGCAGACCGGCCTCCTCGTATCGCTCAGCTACTTCGCCGACAACCGCGACCTCTTCCTCCGCAACTTCTACGAGAAGAGCAAGCGCTCCATCGAGAAGCCGAGGAACGAAGGGCCGGCGGCCTACGTCCTTACTGCCGACGATCCGCGCCCCGGCGCGCAGGCCGAGCTGCTGCGCATCCTCCAGAAGCAGCACGTGGAGCTGTCGCGCGCCACCGCGCCGTTCAGCGTGACCATTCCCTCACGTGCCCGCTCCGGCCGCGCCACGCAGGACTCCGCTACGTCTCGCGCCTCGGCGAGTGCGAGGAGGGAGACGCGGCAATTCCCTGCCGGCACGTATATCGTCCGCATGGACCAGCCATACTCGCGCATCGCCGACGCCCTGCTCGACCATCAGTACTGGGCGCCGAACGATCCGCAGAAGACGCCGTACGACGACACCGGCTGGTCGTTCCCCGAAGGGTTCGCCGTGCAGGCCCTGCGCGTCGTGGACGCGAAGGTGCTGGACGTGCCGATGGAGAAGGTGACCGCCACCGTGCGCGCCGCCGGCGGCGTGTCGGGCGACGGGAGCGTCTTCCTCATCGACCACAACGGCGACAACGCGCTTGCCACCCTCCGCTATCGCCTTCGCGCGGCCGACATCCAGGCGGCGGAAGAACCGTTCAGCGCGAATGGAAGGAAGTTCGCGCGCGGCTCGTTCATCATCCGCAACGTCAGCCGCGCCGACCTCGACAAGGCGACGCGTGAGCTCGGGCTGTCGGCGTACGCCACGTCCGCGCCTTCGGTGAAGTTGCACCCGGTGCGCGCCGCGCGCGTGGCGGTGATGCACACCTGGCTCAGCACCCAGACCGAGGGCTGGTGGCGCTACGCGCTCGACCAGCTCGGCATTCCGTACGACTACATCAGCACCCAGGTCGCCGCGCGCACGCCGGACCTCAAGGCGAAGTACGACGTCATCCTCTTCCCGCCGACGAGCGGGAATGGCCAGGCGATCATCGACGGCCTCCCGATGTGGCGCAACCCGATGCCCTGGAAGACGACGGCGCTCACGCCGAACATCGGAAAGAACGACCAGACCGACGACATCCGGCCGGGCCTCGGCTTCCAGGGGCTCGAGAACCTGAAGCAGTTCGTCGCGCGCGGCGGCGTGCTCGTCGGGGTGACGAACACCGCCGAGCTGGCGACCGACTTCGGCCTCGCCAATGGCGTGAGCTACAACGGCAACCCGCGGAGCCGGGTGGTGGGCAGCTTCCTGCGCACGAAGGTGGTGGATGCGACGAGCCCCATCGTCTACGGCATCCCGGAGGATCTTGCCGTGTACAGCGAGGGAGGCGAGAGCTTCAACGTGAGCAACACGCGCGGCGGCCGCCGCGGTGGCCGGTTCGGCGGCACGCCGGAGCGCCCGACCGGCCGCGGCACCGCCGACGATCCTGACGTCGTGGTGGGGCG
>DASURJ010000181.1:0-2381 GCA_036280115.1 Gemmatimonadaceae bacterium | reverse complement strand
GAAAGACCTGGAACGTGGAGAGATCGGGAGCGAGCAGCATGTCCGACTCCTCGATCCGGACGAACCCCTCGATCGTGGAGCCGTCGAACATGATGTCGCCCTTCAGCGCCTTCTCGAACTGGGACGACGGAATCTCGACGTTCTTGTTGATGCCGAGGATGTCGGTGAACTGCAGCCGCATGAAGCGCACGTTGAGCTTGCGGGCGAGCTCGAGGACGTCCCTGGCGCTGGCGCCGCGCATGTCGGGTACGGACATGGAGTAAGGGTTCGGATGTCGACAACAGTCACGGCTTGGCGGCGGTAACTCAAGGCCCGCCCGCCGCTGTATGGTACACGCCTTGCGCGCATCGTCTCCTTCGCCAATGCGCTATGGAGGTGTGCAGATGAGAGTACAGGAGATCATGACGCGCGATCCAAGCAGTGTGTCGCCGGACGCTACCGTCCGCGAGGCCGCTCAGATCATGAAGCGCGACAACGTGGGGATCGTCCCCGTCGTGGAGCGGAACGCCAACCGGCTCCTCGGCGTCGTCACCGATCGTGACATCGCGATCCGGTGCGTGGCCGACGGCCGCGACGGCGCTACCTGCCGCGTGCAGGACGTGATGAGCGGCGACCGCCTCGCCACCGCGCGTCCGAACGACGACGTCGAGGACGTGATGGACGCCATGGGCAAGGAGCAGGTCCGCCGCATCCCCATCGTGGACGAGCGCGGCTCCCTGGTGGGCATCGTGTCGCAGGCCGACATCGTCCGCAAGGCGAACGACAAGAGGGCGGAACAGACGATCGAGGAGATCTCAAGGCCTTCGTCGAAGCACTCGCAACAGTAGCGACCGAGAACCGCGGATGGCGGAGCGGCTCGCGTGCCCTGTAGTTTTGGGGCATGGCGAACCCCTCTGCCTCCGCGAAGTCCAGCTGTCCGGCGTGCGGCGCGCCGGCCACGGGGAAGTTCTGCTCGAACTGCGGCGCGGCGCTCGGCGGCACCAGCTGCCCGAGCTGCAATACGCCGCTCGCACGCGGCGCGAAGTTCTGTCATCGCTGCGGAAAGGCCGTGGCCGCGCCTCGCGCCAGCGAGCGCGAGATGCCGCGGTCGCGCGGGGCGGGGGCGATCCTGCCGTGGGCCGTTGCCGGCGTGGCGATCGTCGCACTCATCGCCCTCGTCACGGTCCAGAAGTTCACGACCCCCGATCCGGGCACCGCCACCGCCGGCGCTCCGATGACCGCGGGACCGGGCGGCGTCGACATCGCGAACATGAGTCCCGAGGAGCGCGCGATGCGGTTGTTCAACCGCGTGATGAGCTACTCGGAGCGCGGCATCACCGACAGCGTCGCCATCTTCGCCCCCATGGCGATCTCCTCGTACGAGATGCTCGGCACGCTGAACACCGACCAGCGCTACGACCTTGGCCGGCTCGCCGAAGTGACGGGCGATCTGGATCGCGCCGCCGCCCAGGCGGACACCATCCTCCGCGGGAGCCCCGATCACCTGCTCGGCCTCGTGCTCGCCGCCGACGTCGCGCGCAAGCGTAACGAGACGGCGAAGGCGCGACAGTACCTCGACCGTCTCGTCAAGGCAGCGCCCGCCGAGCGCGCGAAGCAGCTGCCCGAGTACGAGGCGCATGCCAACGACATCAACGCCGCGCTGGCCGAGGCCGGACGCCGCTGACCTTCCCCAGATGACCACGACAACGCTCTCGCCGCGGACCATTCACGTCGCCCACAGCCCCGACTCGGACGACGCGTTCATGTTCTACGCCCTCGCCCAGGGGAAGATCGATACCGAGGGGCTCACCTACGTGCACGAGCTCCAGGACATCGAGACGCTGAACCAGCGGGCACTGCGCGCCGAGCTCGAGGTCACGGCGGTCTCGATCCACGCGTACGCGTATCTCGCCGACCGGTATGCCCTGCTCCCGCACGGCGCGTCCATCGGCGACCGGTACGGCCCACGACTCGTGGCCCGCGCGCCGATGAGCCGCGCGGACATTCGCGGCAGGCGGATCGCGATCCCGGGTCCGCTCACCAGCGCGTATCTCGCGCTGCGACTGTACGAGCCGGACTTCGAGGCAGTGCCCACGCCCTTCGACCGGATCGAGGACGCGGTCGTGGAGGGCCAGGTCGACCTCGGCCTGCTGATCCACGAGGGACAGCTCACGTTCGGCGAGCGCGGACTGCACCTGATTGCCGACATGGGCGAATGGTGGTTTCAGGAGACGGGGCTTCCGCTTCCACTGGGCGGCAATGTGGTCCGGAAGGACCTTGGCCCCGAGCTGACGCGTAAGATTTCGCGCCATCTACGCGACAGTATCGCGTATGGTCTCGATCATCGAACCGGAGCGCTCGACCATGCGATGCAGTACGCGCGCGGTCTCACACGCGACCGG
>DASURJ010000180.1:0-5347 GCA_036280115.1 Gemmatimonadaceae bacterium | reverse complement strand
TGGCGTGCGCGCTCGTGGCGCACGCCGACACCGTCGCGTAGTTCGGGCCCTTCGCGTTGAAGCGCATGGAGACGATGCCGGCCGCGATGTCCGCAATGAACATCGGGATGAAGAACGGCGAGATCTTTCCGGGGCCGCGCTCGCGATAGACGTCGTGCTGCTCTTCGAAGCTCTTGAGCCCGCCGATCCCGCTGCCGAGGATGACACCGGTCGCATCGGGGTCGTAGCCGTTGCCGTCCGGGAACGCGGCATCCTGCATTGCCTGTACTGCCGCGGCGACGGCGTACTGCGTGTACATGTCAGCGCGCTTCGCTTCCTTCCGTTCCATGTACTGCAGGGGATCGAACCCCTTCACCTCGCACGCGAACCGCACCGGGAAGCCGGTCGCGTCGAACTTGCTGATGGGCGCCGCGCCGGAACGTCCCTCGAGCAGTGAACGCCAGGTCGTCGCCACGTCGTTCCCGACTGGCGATAGGGCACCGACCCCGGTGACGACGACCCGCCTTTTCGTCACGCCTTGACCTTCTCGTTGAGATACGCCAACGCATCCCCAACAGTGCGAAGCCGTTCCGCATCCTCGTCTGGAATGTCGATGTTGAACTCCTTCTCGAACTCCATCACCAGCTCGACGATGTCGAGGCTGTCGGCACCCAGATCCTCGATGAAGCTGGCTTCGTTGGTGAGCTTCTCACGCTCGACGCCGAGCTCCTTCTCGATGATGTCTTTCACTTTCTCCGAGTGGTCCGCCATACGTGGGCCCTCTTGCGATGGATAGGAAGGATGTTGAAGGAACGTAAAATAACCAGTTTAGTCGCCTAATGTTACATCACCATGCCCCCGTCGACGACGAGCACCTGACCGGTGATATAGGAGGCATGTTCCGACGCGAGAAACGCGACCATCGACGCGACGTCGCTCGGTGATCCGAGGCGCTCCAGCGGTATGGAGCCGACGAGTGCCGCGCGCGCTTCCGGCGTCATCGCGTCGGTCATGTCGGTCTCGATAAACCCCGGCGCAATCGCGTTCGCGAGGATGTTTCGGGACGCGAACTCCTTCGCCACGGCCTTCGTGAGCCCGATGAGCCCGGCCTTGCTGGCAGCGTAGTTCGACTGGCCCTTATTGCCTACCAGGCCAACGACGCTCGAGATGTTGATGATGCGTCCCCATCGGCGCTTCATCATCCCGCGGGTCACGGCACGGATCGCGACGAAGGCACCACGCAGGTTGGTGTCGAGCACGGCGTCCCAATCATCGTCCTTGAGACGCAACATGATGTTGTCACGCGTAAGTCCCGCGTTGTTCACGAGAACATCCACCGAACCGAAAGCTTCTTCGACGGCGGCTACGAGCCCGGTAACCGAACCCGGGTCCGAGACGTCGCACGCGAAGCCTCGGGCGTCGGGCGAGATGTGTGCCGCTACCTCGGATGCTTTGGTGGCGTCGCGACCCACTACCGCGACGCGCGCGTTGCATCCGGCGAGCGTCTCGGCGATCGAGCGCCCGATGCCCCGCGTGCTTCCGGTGACGAGTGCAACACGTCCAGTGAGATCGATTTGCATTCAGGATACGCGGCTCAGGAGCTGGTCGACTTCGGCAACGGTGCCGCACGTCATGGTCTGTACGTTCGGGGCGATCTTCTTCACGAGTCCCACGAGCACGCTGCCAGGTCCCATCTCGACATAGAGCGCGTCGGGGTGATCCGCCGCGAGTCGCTCCACGAGGCTCGTCCACCGCACCGGCGCTGTGAGCTGCTCGAGGAGGAGTCGCCGAGCGTCCGACGCGCGGCGGACCGGCTCGCCGGACACGTTGGCGTAGACCGGGAACACCGGGTCACGGAAATCCACCTCATTGATCGCCGTACGGAGGCCGTCGCGCGCCACGTCCATCAGCGGGGAATGGAACGCACCGCTGACATTGAGCCTGATCGCACGCTTCGCTCCGGCCGCTTTCGCCATGTCCATGGCGCGCTCAACGGCCGCTACTTCGCCGGAGATGACAACCTGCCCCGGCGAGTTGTAATTGGCGGGGACGACACGCCCGCCTTCGATGCTGGCGCGAGCGCACAGTGCCTCGATGCCGCCCTCCACGTCCCCAAGGATGGCCGCCATAGTCCCCGGGCGCTGCTCCCCGCTCGCAAGCATGAGCTCGCCGCGGCGTCGCACGAGCCGAACCGCATCGGCCAGTTCGACGGCCCCAGCCGCGTGGTACGCCGAAAACTCGCCGAGCGAATGGCCAGCCGCGGCCCGAACGAGCGGCCCGACGCGGTCCCGCACAACGGCCCACACGGCTGCGCCGTGCGCCAGAAGCGCCGGCTGGGCGTTGTGGGTCAACGTGAGCGTTTCGGCAGGGCCGTCGAAGCATAGTGTCGTGAGCGGCTCGCCCAGCGCCTCATCGACAGCAGCAAAGGTCTCGCGCGCGGGCGGCAATGCGTGTACGAGATCCTTTGCCATTCCCGGCTTCTGAGACCCCTGCCCTGGGAACAGCAGTACGACGTTCATGTGGAGCGATGGCTAGAAGCGAACCACCGTAGAAGCCCACGTGAAGCCAGCGCCGAACGCGACCATCAGGACGGTCGATCCTTCCTTGATCCGGCCGCAGTCGATGGCCTCGTCGATGGCGATCGGGATGGAAGCCGACGACGTGTTGCCGTAGCGATCGACGTTGACGTAGACCTTCTCGATCGGGATGTTGGCGTGTTTCGCGCTTGCCTCGATGATGCGAATGTTCGCCTGGTGCGGGATCATGAGGTCGATGTCGCTGCCCGTTAGGCGGGCGGCGTCGAGGGCGCGGTCGGCTGCCTCGGACATCGATCGGACCGCATGCTTGAACACTTCGCGTCCCGCCATCTTCACGTAGTGGGTCCGCTCGCCGAGCACCGCCTGGCTGAACGGAACGGTCGCACCACCGGCGGGCCGGTACAGAAGCTCGGCCAGCGTCCCGTCACTGCGAATGAACGACGAGAGAATGCCCTTTCCGTGCTTCGACCGCTGCACGACCGCGGCGCCTGCTCCGTCGCCGAAGAGGACGCAGGTGGACCTGTCCTGCCAGTCGACGATCGCGCTCATCTTTTCCGCGCTCACGACGAGCGCGGTTTCGTGCGCACCGCTCGAGATGAGTCCCTCGGCGATCTGCAGGCCGTAGAGGAAGCCCGAGCAGGCCGCCGACACGTCGAACGCCGCGGCGCGCGTGGCGCCGAGCGCGGCCTGCAGGTCGACGGCGGTGGACGGAAGCAGGCGGTCCGGCGTCGCGGTCGTGAGGATGATGACGTCGAGCTCTCCGGCGGCGACGTGCGCCCGCTGCATCGCGGTGCGTGCCGCGTCAGCGGCGAGCGAGCAGGTCGATTCACCCTCGCCGGCGATACGGCGCTCACTGATGCCCGTGCGCTCGACGATCCACTCGTGCGACGTCTCGAGGCCTAACGCCGCGAAGTCGTGGTTCGTCAGGACCTTCGCCGGAACGGCGCGCCCGGTCCCGACCAGATATGCGAAGGGTCGTTTCACGCCGAGACTCCCGCTGCGCCGTTGCCTTCGCCGAGGCGGCGACCGATGTGGTCGCTCATGCGCGACTCGACCGTCTTGGCGGCGACCTTGATGGCGTTCTTGATCGCGCGGGGCGACGACTTGCCGTGGGAGATGACGCTCACGCCGCGCACGCCGAGGAGCGGCGCCCCGCCGTACTCGGAGTAATCGAGATGCTTCAGCGTGGAGCGCAGGCTTTCGGGGTCGAGACCCCCGTGCTTCTGCAGCATCCCGATCATCATGGGGGCGATGGCCTCGTAGAACTTCAGTACGACGTTACCAACGAAGCCGTCGCAGACGACGACGTCGATGGGACCGCGATCGCTTCCACCGGCGGGAAGGTCACGCCCTTCGATGTTGCCCTGGAAATTCACGCCGGCGGACCGCAGGAGCTGATTCGCCTCCTTCACAACGGCGTTTCCCTTCTCTGCTTCTTCGCCGATGCTGAGTAGCCCGACGATGGGGTTATGACGGCCCAGGATGTCTTCGGCGTAGACCGCGCCAAGGCGCGCGAACTGGACGAGCTCCTGGGCGGAGCAGTCGACGTTCGCGCCGGAGTCGAGCACCACGATAGGCTGCCGTGCGGTCGGGAAAAGCGTGGCGATTGCCGGGCGCGTGAGTCCGGCGTGCAGCTTGAGGAGCACTGTAGACGCCGCCATCTGCGCGCCGGTGTTGCCGGCCGAGATGAACGCATCGGACCGACCTTCGGTCTGAAGGCGGAGTCCAACGACCATCGAGCTGTTGGGCTTGCTGCGCAGCGCGGCGGCGGGCTTGTCGGACATCTCGATGACGTCGGGCGCATCGATGAACTCGAGCCGGCCGGCGTGCTGAGCGGCGTGCTCGAACTCGCCCGTGGTGAGGGCGGACACGCGGTCGCGAATGAGAGTAGCGGGCCCGACGAGCTGGAGCGTGTGTTCGGGCGCCAGCTCGACGATGGCGTGCAGCGCTCCGGCTATCGCCGCGTCGGGGGCGAAGTCGCCCCCCATCGCGTCCAGCGCGATGCGCGCCAAGCTACGCTTCCCGGGCCGCTACTCGTTGCTTCCCGGCGTAGTAGCCGCACTCGCTACAGACGTGGTGTGGCCGGCGCATGGCCTGACAGCGCGGGCACGGCTGAATGACGATGGCAGGTGCGGTCTTATGCGTGTTGCGGGCTCGCTTCTTCCGCTTGGAGGTGCGGCGCTTTGGGACGGCCATGGAATCGGATTGCGTCGAAAGGTCGAGCCGTCAGGTGGATTGTCCGCGGACCTTCCGCAGCGCATCCCAGCGGCTATCGGTGGTCGGCGCGCAGTCACACGCGCCGGCGTTCAAATCAGCCCCACAGGTTGGACAGAGTCCCTTACAGTCGTCCCGGCACTGCACGAACGCGGGGACGGCGAGCACCCACTGCTCGCGCAGCGCCGGACGCAAGTCCAGATCGTACGCGCGGCCGTCGACGACGAAAACGTCGGGGTCATCGTCGCCCTCAGTGCCTTCTTCCACGAACAACAGCTGTACATCCTCCGAAACCGCCACGGAAACGTCGGTCAGGCAGCGCCGGCACTCGTCTGCCGCCTCACCGTCGAGGTGGCCGCTGAAGTAATAGCGGCCTGGTCCTGCTGCGGAGAGCCGGCCGACGACGTGAACCGGTCGCGACGGACGGACGTCGTCGTCGCGCCAGACGGGGTCGTCCGCCGCGAGCGTTCCGTCCACCTGCACGGCCCGGGAAGCGAGCGAACGAATGTCGTAGGACAGCATAGCCAAGCAATCTACCCGCCCCTCGGCGGTGTATCAAGTCTGCGCGCCAATGAGACTTAGACCGCCGGACGCGCCGCTCACCGCGCGCGAATGAG
>DASURJ010000179.1:0-6046 GCA_036280115.1 Gemmatimonadaceae bacterium | reverse complement strand
CGAGGGTCGTCTTGCCCGTGGCATGACTGCCGGACACGGCGATACGCATTGCCTGGTGACGTGTGGGGCTCGGGTGTCGCCTAACGCCTGACGGCGAGCGGTGTGGAGCCGCTGTTACGTTCCCAACTCATAGTTCAGGGTGAACGGATGCTCCATGCCATGCCCAACGGCCGAGGTGCCATCGCCCGAAAGGCCGTGCAGCTCTCCGCTCGCGGACCCTGCGACGATCGAGTAGGACTCCTTCGCCAGCCCGCCCTCGAAGACTCCCGTGCGCTGGAGTATGAAGCTGCCACGCTTCCCTGCAATACTGCCGACGACTCGCTCGAGCCCGACGAAGGTCGCCGAGCCGTCGCTGCGATACATCATGAGGTACTCGACGTGCCCCTCCCCGACGATATCGCCGGTGTAGGTCTTGGTGACGCTGGCTCGGGTCAGCTTGGGGAGGTTCTCGCCCTCGCTATAGGGCTTCTCGTCCCAGTTCTTGATGGCGAACCGAGCAGTGGCGGTCTGTTTCATTTGGACGGTGGGATGATGCCATGCTCCCGAGCAGTCACGCGGATCACCAGGAACTCGAGGCCACCGCAATCGATGTCGCCCCGCTGTTTCGTGAGGGTGATGAGAGTCGGATTCACAATGAGCTCCTCGTACCGATCAGCAGCCAGCGTCCTTCTACGCATTCAGCGCCCTCAGAATCGCACTGACTGTCACCCAGCTCCGCGTCGTCACGGGTACGCCGAAGAGCTGATCGAGTTGCCCCAGACAGCCGATCGTCCTCATGTGGCGGCGGTACTCACCGAACACGATCCGGCCGGTCGATCCCTGCACGCGCACGAGCCAGTCTCGCGTCGTCGGAAGCGTGATGGGGAATCGTAATCGCGCGGTGGTGCGCCGCGCGAGAAAGCTCACGAACTGAACGATGCCGGGCTCCGCCGGCGCCGGGCCGAACGGCCCGCTGCGCTCGAATCGCACGAGATCGCGCCCCTCACAGAAGACGATCTGTGTGGTCACCGGGAGATGGCGGACCAGTGCCGCGCGGAAGTTCGCACGAGACCCGGGGTTGCGCACGACGAACGTGCCGGCCGCGCCGATGTTCACCACATCGAACGCACGAAGGTCGTGCGCGAGGCGACTCGGGCGAAACGTTCGGTGACCGCCGACGTTGACGCCGCGAAGGAGAAGGACGAGCGCCATCGACATCTCCATGCGTCCGAAATGAATACTTAGGTATTGACCTTAGTGTTGTCGGGTGATAGAATCTTTCTGTCGAATCGGGTCACCCAACCATCCGACGGTGTTGCGATGGCTCAATCCGCAGTCGCTGACGATGTCTTCTATGCCCTGTCCAATTCGACTCGGCGGAAAGTTCTCGAGCAGCTGTCTGTCGGGCCAGCCACCGTCAGCGAGCTGGCGGCACCGTTCGACATGAAGCTTCCCTCGTTCGTGCAACACCTGTCGGTGCTCGAACGGAGCCGGCTGGTGAAGTCGAAGAAGCGCGGGCGTGTGCGGACCTATGAGATCGTCCCCGAACGGCTCGAGGTCGCTGAGGACTGGCTGAGCAAGCGGCGTCAGTTGTGGGAAGCCCGATTGGACCGGTTCGATTCCTACGTCAAACACCTCAAGGAACGGGATCAACGCCATGAGCAAACACGTCGCGGTCATGAGCAAACACTTCGCGATCGATCCGAAACTTGATCTCGTTCTCGAGCGGTTCATCGACGCGCCCAAGCATCTCGTCTGGGAAGCCTTGACGAAACCGGAACACCTCAAGGAGTGGTACATGCCCAAGCCCTGGGGCACTGTGTCCAACTGCGAGATGGACGTGCGGCCGGGCGGCGTGTTCAGCATCGACATCGCGACGTCAGACGGTCAGGAGTTCCCCAATCTCGGCTGTTTCCTCGAAGTCGTTCCGCACGAGCGGCTCAGCTGGACGTCCATGCTGTTCCCCGGCTATCGCCCGGCAGTCTTCGACGACATCCCGATCACTGTCATCGTGACCATGGAAGCCGTGGGAACCGGAACGCGCTACGTCTTCACGGCGCTGCACCGGGATGAAGCCGACTTTGAGAAGAACAAAGCGTCGGGCTGGCAACAGGGAACCGAGATCGTTCTCGATCAGTTCGTGGCGCACGTGCAGTCGATGAAATAGTCCAGGGCGACGTGGACACTGCGAGGTGTGTGAATCCCGCCAGGGCTCGCAGCGGACCGTCGCCATCCCAATTCGAGCCAGTCACTGCGTCACCGCTCGCGGAAACGTCCCCTCGCGCATCGCCGCGTGCCACGCGAACACCGCCAGCACGATCGCCGACTGCTGGAGATCTCGCTCACTCACCCGCTCGAAGAAGTCCGTATTCGTGTGATGCGTGCGCACATCATAGTCCCGATAATCCTTGAGCGTCGTGAACGCCGGAATCCCCACCGCCGTGAACGCGAGATGATCCGTATTCCGGATCTTGTCCACCGGGTTCCGCTTCACGCCCAGATCGCCTAACGCGCCGAGCCACGCGTCGAAGATCGCCTTCGCCGCCGCGTTCTCCTCGGTGTACACCCCGTACGTCGCACCAAGACCCGGGTCATCGTTCAGATAGACGGAGATCCGGTCTCGCGCGGCGGCGTTCGCCGCGCCCTCGAGGTGCTTCGCCACGTACGCCCGCGAGCCGAGCAGCCCCTGCTCCTCCCCGCCCCAAAGCGCGAGCCGGATCGTCCGGCGCGGCCGCGCGCCCACAGCCTTCAAGAGGCGCATCGCTTCCATCGCCGCCGACACCGCATCGGCGTTGTCCGTCGCACCCGTCGCCGAGTGCCAGGAGTCCAGATGCGCCCCGAGAAACACGACCTCGTTCCGCAACACGGGATCCTCACCGGGGATTTCCGCGATCACGTTGTAGCCGCTCGTATCGGCCGCGTGATACCGCGCACGCACCTCGGCGTTCACCTTCACCGGTGATCCATGCTGCACCAGGCGCGCGATCATGTTGTAGTGCTCCGTCGCCAGCACCACCGACGGCACCGCGTCATCCCGCGTCCGATAGCTGCCGAGGACGAAGATCGTCCCGTGCTGCCCCTGGTTGGGCCGCATCACGAGCCCTGCGCCAAGCTGCTGCAGCAACGGCATCAACTCGCGAAGCGGCACCTTCGGCTCGCTGCGAAGCGTCGGCGGCGCCCCGATGCGCACGCGCTCCTCGGTGTCGCCCGGCTGCGGACGGTCTGCCGTGATGAACCCCTCCTGCGGCGGCTGCGGCAGGACGATCGCGCCCCGCAGCGTCGCGCCGAGTGCCCTGATCTCATCAGCGGTCTTGTCACCGACGTACACCGGCGTGCCCGACACGACCCCGCGCGTCGACGGCGTCCACGCCTCGGGGTACCCCACGAGCGGGGAGTAGCGCGGCTCCGTCATCTCGAGCGTGAGCTTCTCGAGCGTCCACCCACGGCCGAACGGGAACGCTTCGACGCTCACGTTCGCCATCCCCCACTCGGTGAGCTTGTCGCGCGTCCAGTCCACCGCATGCTTGAACCCCGGCGTCCCGGTGAGACGCGGCCCGATCACATCCGTGAGAACCCGATAGGTCTCGCGTACCTGCGAGCGCTGCTCCCCTTCGGCGCGCAACCGAGCGATCATCGCCCGATCCACGGGCTCCTGCGCCTCCGCGATTCCGAACGCGTCCCCTGTGGCGAACGACAGGGCAGCGAAGGTCGCAACCATTCGAACGACTTGACGGTACACCATGGCGGATGGCCCTCGATGGATGGCCGGTACTGGGGTCCGCGGCTATCTTCCCGCTCGAGGATGGTCGTCGCAAGAGCCCACGCGCGCCACCGAGGCGCTCCGCACCAGGCCGCTCACTCTCATGCCGCGCCCACGAAACTCGCGTCCGAACGTCAGCGCCGGCCTCCTGCTCTTCCGGCGCGCGGGCGATGCCATCGAGGTCTTCCTCGCACATCCCGGCGGCCCGTTCTGGAAGGAACGCGACGCCGGCGCCTGGACCATCCCGAAAGGGGTTGTCGAGGAAGGCGAGGACCTCCTCGACGCGGCGCGTCGCGAGTTCGCGGAAGAGACGAGCATCCCCCCCATCGGCCCGTTCCTCCCACTCGGCAGCGTGCGCCAGAAGGCCGGAAAGCTGATTCACGCCTGGGCGTGGGAAGGCGACGCCGATCCCGCATCCATTGTAAGCAACACCATGCGTACCGAGTGGCCCCGCGGATCGGGACGATGGATCGAGTTTCCCGAAGTCGACCGGTGTGCGTGGTTCGACCCGGCGACCGCGAAGCAGAAGATGAACCCCGCGCAGGCGGAACTCGTCGACCGCCTTCAAGCCGCGCTCGCGGTCGCCCCATAGTCTCCCTCCCGTTCCACGACTCCAGTCCCATGAGCCCTCTCACGCGCTCTCACGACGGCCGGCAACCCGATGTCCTTGCACGCCGCGACTTTCTTCGCGCCGGCGCCGTCGCCCTCGCAGCTACCGCGATCGATGGCGGGCGCTCGCCATCACAGGCATTCGCGGCTGAACCGACGCGCGCCGGCGTGCAGCAGGCCGTGTTCGAGCTCGACGAGGCCACCATCGCCGGGCTGCAGGACGGGATGCGCTCCGGGCGCTACACCGCACGTTCGATCGCGGAGCTCTACCTCGGCCGCATGGACGCCATCGATCGCGCCGGTCCGACCATCAACTCGGTGATCGAGCGCAACCCCGACGCGCTTCGGATCGCCGAGGAACGCGACGCCGAGCGGCGCGCGGGACGCGTCCGAGGGCCGCTGCACGGGATCCCCGTCCTCATCAAGGACAACATCGACACCGCCGATCGCATGCGCACGAGCGCCGGCTCGCTGGCGCTCGCGGAGTCGATCGCCGCGCGCGACGCGTTCATCGTCGAGCGCTTGCGCGAGGCCGGCGCCGTCCTCCTCGGCAAGACAAACCTGAGCGAGTGGGCGAACTTCCGTTCCACGCGCTCGACGAGCGGGTGGAGCGGACGTGGCGGGCAGACTAAGAACCCGTACGTGCTCGATCGGAATCCGTGCGGGTCGAGCTCGGGTACGGGCGCAGCCATCTCAGCCAACCTCGCCGCCGTTGGCGTCGGCACCGAGACCGACGGCTCGATCGTCTGCCCGTCGTCGGCGTGTGGGCTCGTGGGGATCAAGCCCACGTTAGGCCTCGTGAGCCGCTCGGGGATCATCCCCATCGCGCACAGCCAGGATACCGCGGGCCCGATGGCGCGGACGGTCGCCGATGCCGCCGCGCTCCTCGCAATCGTGAGCGGCGTGGACGCGCGCGATAGCGCCACGTCGGCTGCGCGCACGCACGTCGTGGCCGATTACTCGTCGGCGCTGAACGCGGGAGCCCTCCGCGGCGCTCGCATTGGCGTCGCCCGCAACTTTTTCGGATTCAACGACAAGGTCGACCGCGTCATGGACGAGGCGATCGCGGCGATGAAGTCGGCCGGAGCCACGATCGTGGACCCGGCGAACATCACGACAGCCGGTCTGCTCGGCGACCCCGAGTTCGAGGTGCTTCTCTACGAGTTCAAGGCAGATCTGAACGCGTACCTCTCATCGTTAGGCGCCGCGGCGCCGCACAAGAGCCTCGCCGCGCTCATCGCCTTCAACGAGCAGAACCGCGACCGGGAGATGCCGTACTTCGGGCAGGAGATCTTCACTCGCGCGCAGGAGAAGGGGCCGCTCACGACCCCCGCGTATCGGACGGCGCGCGCGCGGTGTCTCAGGCTCTCGCGAGCGGAAGGCATCGACGCGACGCTGGCGAAGCACCGTGTGACTGCGCTCGTCGCGCCGACGGGAAGCCCGGCCTGGCCGACGGATCTCATCAACGGCGACCATTTCATGGGTGGCAGCTCGACGCCGTCCGCGGTCTCGGGTTATCCGAGCGTCACCGTCCCGGCGGGGTTCGTCCACGGCCTGCCGGTGGGGATCTCGTTCATTGGCCCGCGATGGAGCGACGCGGCGCTCATCTCGCTCGCGTACGCGTTCGAGCAGGCGACGAAGGTGCGTAAAGCGCCGACCTTCGAGCCGACGGTTCGTCTCCCGTAATTGGGGTCAGAT
>DASURJ010000178.1:0-7544 GCA_036280115.1 Gemmatimonadaceae bacterium | reverse complement strand
CAAAGCCTTCGGTCTCGCCGCTGGTGCGGGCGCGTCCGTTGGCCGAGAAGGGGAACTTGCCGACCTTGTAGTCGAGCTTCCGTTCCTTGCACTGTGCCTCGGTGAGGCCGATGGACGCGACCTCCGGGTGGCAGTACGTCGCGTTCGGGATGTTCCCGTAGTTCACCTTGTGCGCGTGCTGTCCCGCAAGGAGCTCCGCGAGCACAGCGCCCTCGCGCTGCCCCTTGTGCGCGAGCATGGGTGCGCCAATGACGTCGCCGATCGCGTAGACTCCCTTGGCCGACGTCTCGTACGTGTCCGTGTTCACCTTGATGAACCCGCGCTCCGTGAGCTGCACCCCGGCTTCCTTGAGCCCCACCTCTTCCACGTTAGGCGCTCGGCCCGCCGCAACGAGGACGCGCTCGGCCTCGAGGTCCTTCTTTTCGCCGCCGGCTTCGACGGTCATCTTCACCGAGCCCTTCGCGACCTTCACGTTCGATATCTTTGCGCCCGTGACGATGTCGATGCCGCGCTTCTTGAACGAGCGGGCGACGGCCGCGGAGCTGTCAGCGTCTTCGAGCGGAAGGATGGCCGGCATGACCTCGAGCAGCGTGACCTTCGTGCCGTAGGCATTGAAGACGTCCGCGAACTCACAGCCCACCGCTCCAGCGCCAACGACGATCATCGTCTTCGGTGCGCTCTCGAGCGTGAGCACCTCGTCCGATGAGAGCACGGTCTGCTTGTCGAGCTCCAGGCCGATCTGCGGGAGCCCTTTCACCCGCGAGCCAGTGGAGATGACGATGCCCTTCTTCGCCTCGTGTTTTTCTTCCTTGCCGTCGGCGGTCTTCACGGAGACGCTCTTTCCGCCGGCGAGGCGGCCGGTGCCCTTGATCCACGTGATCTTGTACTTCTTGAAGAGCGTCTCGACGCCCTTCGAGTTCTGCGCGCTGATGGCACGCGAGCGCTTCATCGCCCCGCCGTACTCCAACTTGACGTCGCCGAGCGTGATCCCGTGTTCGGCGGCCTTCGAGAGCTTGTTGGCGAGCGCCGCGCTCTCCAGGAGCGACTTGGCGGGGATACATCCCCAGAGCACGCACGTGCCGCCAAGGCCTTCGCGTTCGACGACGGCGGTGGAGAGGCCGAGCTGACCGCAGCGAATGGCACCTACGTAGCCGGCGGGCCCGCCGCCGATGAAGATCACGTCGTACGAAGCCATTTGTCGGGAATCGAGTGTCGGGAATCGGAATCAGGAGTCGAGGCGCGTGTACGGCCTCGTCTGGCCAGGCGGCCTGGCCGCGGAGTGTTTTCCGCGCAGAAAGCTAGCCGATCCTTCCCTCGAAATGCCACGGGGCCGGTGGCGCGTGGGCTGTGAGCCGGACCTCCATGCCGCCGGGACTACAGATGAGCAGTTCGCGACGCCTGAGGTATCGCGAGCTTACTCCTCGAAGAGCTCCGCGACACGGCACGAGAAGCCAGGCACTACATCGCCGCCCGTCAACACCGCTCCGACTTCCAGCCGCTCCGCGCTGCCGTCCGGCCGTCGTCGCGTGACGGTCCGATGCTCGGGGTGGATCATCCACACCTCGCGTGTGCCCGCGTCGAGATACCGCCAGACCTTCTGCTCCACAACGGGAAAACGGTCGTTAGGCGACCACACCTCGACGGCGAGATCCGGCGCGCCCGGAAAGAAGCCCGTTGGAAGCACCGCAGGGAGCCGAGCTGCCTGGACGAACGACACGTCCGGCGCGCGCACCGTGTCAGGATTGCGCGACAGGATGTACCCGACGTCGGCCCCGAACACCTTCCCGAGCCGATGCTCGCGGACGTGCGCATACAGCCGAGCAAACAAATGACCGTGGACGTTTCCGTGAGCCATGCCCGCAGGCTCGCGCACCACGAGGTGGCCACTGACGAGCTCGTACGAACCCTCGCGCTGGGCGTTCAGCTCCAGAAGTTGCTCCGCGGTGACAGTCCCGCGAATGATGGAAGCTGAGTTGTGCATGCTCGGCGGGTCGGAAGGTGGCTTTCCCACCCGCCGAGCGTACGCTCGGCTCGGCGGCCGAGTCAAGGGCGAATTATTGCGCCCTGACCTTTACGTGGCGAGCGACGCTCCGGACGCCGTCCGAGAGGACGACCTCGAGGTCGCCGCTTCGCGCGCGCACGTCTACACTACCGCCCCGCGCGAACGAGAGCACCTGTCCCGTTCGGCGATCGCGAACGAGCGCCATGCGGGTAGCCTGCCCGCCCCATCGAACGTTCACCGCACCACCGCCGCGAGTCGTCGCCTCGACCGCATTCACCGACGCCGAAATGCCACCCGGCGCGAGCGACGCCTGGAGGCTCGCCGGTTCGGCCCCGCCACCGGTCACGCGAATCGACGCGAGCTCGGCTTGTGACGCTTCGTCCATCGGAATCGCGAAAGCGAAGTGGCGCGCGGTTGCGTCTTCCGCGTCCGCCGGCTGGTCGCCGGCGAAGTTGTACGAGAACAGCGTCCGGCCATTCCGGGCGACCCCTTCGACACGATAGGGGCCGCCGCCGGCCGGGACGCTGGGCCGAGCAACGAGGGAGAATGCCGGCTCGAGGACGAGCTTTCCGCGTTCCACGCGGCCCCAGACGAGGAGCGCCGGGCGGGGCGTCGCGTTCTGGTCGATGCCTAACGCCGCTCCCGCGACCGTCGACGCGGGGTTGTTCGCGCGCCAGGCCATCGCACCCACGTACGTGTAGTCACTGATCCACGGGTTGCTGCAGTAGCCCATGAGGTCGAACGACGACGGGAGCTTGAGCGTGTTGTTCGCCACGTCGTAGCCGTACACTCCGATGGTCCCGCCGGCGTACGGGAAGTTCGGGTCCGGCCCGCCCACACCGCCGCAGGGCGCGTGGAAGCGCCCGAAGTTGTGCGTGAGCTCGTGTGCGGTGACGCCGCGCGCGCTCGGGAGATGATCCCACCCAACCGCGGCGCGTCCGGGCACGAACCCGTACCCGGCGACACCGGAGTTGTAGCTCACCTTCACGATGCCGTAGTAGTGCCGCTGGCTCGACTCCGCGATCCGCAGCGCGTTCATCTCGCTCAGCACCCGAAGCCACTGCTGGTTGCCGTCGTTCGACGTCAGCTGGATGGAGTCGGCCGTTGTGTATGGCGCATGGATTTCGGTGTCGATGTCGAGCACGGGCAACAAGCGCCGGGCATCCACGAGGAACTGGTCCTTGTTCGCCTCCGTGATGTTGCCCACGAGCGCCTTGTCGTAGCGCTGCTGGACGGGGACGAACGTGACGCGCAGGGGAGCAACCTGGCGTACATCCACAGCGACCGGTGTACCCGAGGCCGGGAACGTGTTGTCGTTCTCGCTGGCTTCCGTGACGGCGCCGTCTGGATCGATATCCGCGAGGATCCTCAAGCCGGGCTGTATGAACTGACCAACCAGGATCCCGTTCCACGATGAACCCAACGCTGCCTGATCGGGCACGAGGGGGACGCCCGCTGACTTGTCCAGCGTCATCGTGTTCACGAGCGTCTCACCGTTGTACAAGCGAACGCGAATGCGTGACGCAACGCTGTTTGTCTGATTTGCGCGACCGAACACGCGAATGTAGCCATCGCGTCCCGCGACGAGCGGCACCGTCCCGGCGTACGTCTGGACGACCTGCGTGATCGTGACGCCGTCGACCGTGAGATTGAGCGGACCGCTGCTGCTCGCGTAGATGACGGTCACGGTGACCGCGCCACCCGCCGGAACCGTCACCGTCTGCGCGAGCGAGTTCGGGATATAGGTGTCGATACCCGACGTGACGATGCTCGCGTTCACGGTATACGACCCCGCGCGCACGCCAACGAGGTCGCTCGACTCGCCCACGGTGTAACTCGCTGCCGGACCGGCGACGCTGATATTCCCCGTAACGCCTGCGGGTAGACCGGTCACGCTCACGGTGAGATTACCCGTCGTCTGCGCGTACTGCACCGACGCCGTCGTCGGCGTCAGGTCCGCGAGCACGGCGATGCTCTGCGCCGGCCGATCGGGCGCGAAGCGCTGCTGGTTCGCGACCAGCTCCTGAGCGAAGATCGTGTACGTCCCGGCGTCGAGGCCCTCGAAGGTCGTGCTGCCTGTGACCGTCTGGTTGAAGCCGTTCGGTCCGGTGACGCGTACCGTCGGCGACGCGCCCTCGGGAGCACCACCGACCGTAAGTGCGAGACTGCCGGTCGTGAGCTGATACAGCACCGTCACTTCGACGGGCGTGTCGGACTTCGCGATCGTGACCTTCTGCGTGTCCGGCGTCGGGGAGTATCGCGCGCTGCCGTTGAGCACCGACGCGCCGGCCACCGTGTACTCGCCCGGCTTCAGGCTCGCGACCACGTCGTCGCCCGTCAGCACCCGGGAGAAGTTCCCCGGTCCGCTCAGTGTCACCTGCGCGCCGGTTCCTGTCGGCAATCCCTGGACGGTGAGCTTGAGCGCTCCCGTGCGCGGACCACTGGACTCGCACGACGCGAGAATCGCAGCGACAGCGAGAACCGCGAGAGGTCCGAGCCGCTGGCGAGCGGCCGACATGGTCTGAACTGGGTCAATCAACATCGGCGCTCGGCCTCAGGGCTCGCAGAGCGCGCGACGGCCCACCGGTCATCACCGCGGGTGTCGCGCGCTAGCTACAGCTACCATGAAAGTACGCACGTGCGCACGAGAACGTCACGTGTCGTGCCGTGGATTACCCCGCAAGCGCGCTTTCGGTCACGCTCGGAATGACAAGGGTCAGTAGACCAGCATCAGCGGGTTCTCGATCAGTCGCCTGAGCGTCTGGAGGAACCGGGCACCAAGGGCGCCGTCCACCACCCGATGGTCGCAGCTCATGGTGACCCGCATCCGTTTCCGATGGACGAGCTCGCCATCCACGACAACGGGCTTTTCCTCCAGCGCACCAACCGCGAGGATGCCGACTTCCGGCGGATTGATGATCGCCGTGAACTGATCGATGCCGAACATGCCGAGGTTCGAGACGGAGAACGTCGAGCCGGTGTATTCCTCTGGTTTGAGCTTCCGCTCGCGGGCGCGTTTCGCGAGCTCGCGTGCCTCGCGCGAGATCTCGCTCATGCGCTTGTGGTCGGCGTCGAAGATGACGGGTGTAATGAGCCCGTCCTCGATGGCGACCGCCATGCCGATGTGGACGCGGTTGAAGTAGCGGATCTTGTCGCCGAGCCAGTGGGCGTTGACCTCGGGGTGCTGGGCGAGGGCTGTCGCGACGGCTTTCAGGATGATGTCGTTGAACGAGACCTTGAACTCATCACCCATGGCGGCCATGGCGGTGCGCATCTCGGCAACGCGCTCCATGTCGAACTCGGCCGTCAGGTAGAAAGTCGGGATTGGCCCGATCGATTCCGAGAGCCGTCGCGCGATCGTCTTGCGGATCTGCGTGAGGGGGACGTCGCGGAAGTCTTCGCCGGAAGGAACCGCGACCCGAGCGCCGGGAGCTGCGGGTGGTGCGGTCGCGCCAGCAGCGACGGCAGCCTCGATATCGCGCTTGATGATTCGGCCGCCAGGGCCGCTGCCCTGGACTGCCTGAAGATCGAGTCCCCGTTCCGACGCCATGCGGCGCGCGAGCGGTGACGATCGGGTGCGGCCGCCATTGCCGCTCGGGCCGGGCTGCGGCGGGGCTGGCGCGCGCGGGCCGGGAGCGGCGGGAGGAGCCGCGGCGACTTTTTCTTGCGGTGGCGTCGATGCTTCGCCCTGCGCCTCGTCGCGCGTACGCGGGATGGAGCTCGCGCCCGCCGCCTCGTTCGTCTTGGCGATGACTTCGGCGGGCGGTGGGGCGGCCGGCGTCGGAGCCGCGGCGGCACCCGCAGCGTCGCCGATCAGGGCATCGATGTTCTCGTCGGGGGCGGCAATGACGGCGATGAGCTGACCGACGGGCGCTGCTGCGTCCTCCGGAAGCAATCGCTTGCGCAGCACGCCCTCGCCGCGAGCGACGAGCTCCATGATCGCCTTGTCGGTCTCGACCTCGGCGAGCGTCTCTCCGTTCTTGACCTGTTCGCCTTCGTTCTTGAGCCACTTCACGAGGCGACCCTCTTCCATGGTCGGCGAGAGCGCTTCCATCACGACTTTCGTTGCCATACCCGGAACTACCTCCCAGCGCTGCGCGAGGTGACCTGACGGTTACTCGATGTACATGACTTTCTTCACCGCGGCGATCGTCTTGGGGACGTCGGGCTTGGCGGCGCGTTCCAAGTTCTTTGCGTACGGCATGGGTACGTCGGCCTGGTGTACCCTGACGACGGGGGCGTCGAGGTCGTCGAAGCATTCGCGCTGGACGTAGTCCACCACCTGCGCGCCCACGCCGCAGAGCTCCCAGCCCTCCTCGAGGACCACGGCCCGGTTGGTCTTCCGCACGGTTGCCGCAATCGCGTCGACGTCCATGGGTCGGAGCGTTCGCAGGTCCACCACGTCCACGTTGATCCCTTGCTTCGCGAGCTGATCGGCGGCCTGCAGCGCGACGAGGATCATCTTGCCGTGCGTGATGATCGACGCGTGCTCGCCCTCCCGCTTGAGCTCCGCCTTGCCGATGGGGATCAGTACTTCCTCGTCGTCCGGAACCTCCCCCTTCGTGTTGTACAGCATCTCGCCTTCGAGCACCACGACCGGGTTGTCATCGCGGATGGCGCTCTTGAGAAGTCCCTTAGCGTCGTAGGGGGTGCCCGGCGCAACAACCTTGAGTCCCGGAATGTGGGCCAGCCACGACTCCCAGGCCTGCGAGTGCTGGGCGGAGAGCTGTAGCGCGGCCCCGTTAGGCCCGCGGAACACCATCGGGATGTTGTACTGGCCCCCCGACATGTAGAGCATTTTCGCGGCGGAGTTCACCACCTGGTCGAGCGCGAGCAGGGCAAAGTTCCACGTCATGAACTCGATGACCGGGCGGAGCCCGACCATGGCCGCTCCGACGCCGACGCCGGCGAACCCGAGCTCGGTGATCGGCGTGTCCACGACACGCATCTCGCCGAACTCCTGGAGCAGTCCCTTCGAGACCTTGTACGCGCCCTGGTAGACGGCCACTTCTTCCCCCATCAGGAAGACGCGGTCGTCACGCTGCATCTCCTCGCGGAGGGCCTGATTCAGGGCGTCACGGTACGTGATTACGGGCATGCGATGTCAGCTGATCTTGTTAGGCGGTATGCGGTCACTCCTCCACTCGCGCCTTCGGCGCTCCGCTACGGAATGACAAGCATCAATCGGCGGCGACGGCCGCTTCGACGGGAGCGTCGCTCGTCGTGTCGACGAGCACGTCCTCGTACAGTGCTTCCACCGGTGGCTCGGGGCTCTGGTCCGCGAAGTCCCACGCGTCCTGCACGACGGCTTTCACTTCCTCGTCGAGCTTCGCGAAGTCATCGTCCGTGAGGATCCCTTCCTGCTGCATCTGCGAGCGGAGGACGATGATCGGGTCGCGCTTCGTGTATTCCTCGAGCTCTTCCTTCGTGCGGTAGGTGCCACTCACTGCGTCGGACATCGAGTGGCCCATGAAGCGGTACGTGCGGACCTCGAGGAGCGTCGGGACCGACTCCGTGCGCGCGCGATCAATGGCCTCCTGCA
>DASURJ010000177.1:0-6381 GCA_036280115.1 Gemmatimonadaceae bacterium | reverse complement strand
GGGGTCAGGTTCACAACTCATCGTTTTGTTGCGGCCGCAACAAAACGATGAGTTGTGAACCTGACCCCGATTTCTACTGGACGACCCTGCCGCCAGCCATGTAGTCGAGCGTGAGCTGCGTCAACGCGCGGACGCCGACCGGCAGCGCCTTCTCGTCCGCGAAGAAGAGCGGCGAATGATTCTTCGGCGCCCTGGCCGGGTCCACACCGTCGGGGACGACGCCGAGGAAGAAGTAGAGTCCCGGAACCTTCTGCTGGAAGAAAGAGAAGTCCTCGGCGCCAGTGATCGGCGGGCCGATTGCCGCCTTCCCATCCCGCGCGACGCGCGCGAGCGTCGGCGCCATCCGCCTCGTGAGCGCCGGGTCGTTGAACGTGACGGGATAGCCGAGCAGGATCGACACCTCCGCCGTTGCACCCGCCGCCTCGGCGATCTTCTCGACCGTGCGCTTGATGCGCGCGTGGATGTCTTTCTGGTGCAAGGTGTCGAACGTCCGAATCGTGCCCACCATGACGACCGAATCCGGAATGATGTTGCCGCGTATACCGCCCTGAATCATTCCGACGGTGACGATCGATGGCGCGGCGGTGATGTCCATCTGTCGGCTGGGGATGGCCTGGAGGGCGTTGATGACCTGCGCCGAGACGACGATCGGATCGACGCCGCCCCAGGGCGCGGCGCCATGCGTCTGCTTCCCGCGCACGACGATCCGCAGGCCGTCGCTCGCGGCCATCGATCCGCCCTCGCGATACGTCAGGCGGCCGACCGTGTCTGGCCAGACATGCAGGCCGAAGATGACCTCGGGCGCCGGGTTCGTGAACACGCCTTCGTCCAGCATCATCTTCGCGCCACCCTGCTCTCCTTCGGGCGCGCCCTCTTCGGCGGGCTGGAAGATGAACTTCACGCTGCCGGCGAGCTCGCTCTTCATCCCCGCGAGCACCTCGGCCACGCCCATGAGGATGGCGACGTGATTGTCGTGCCCGCAGGCGTGCATGACGCCGACTTCCTGGCCGTTGTAGGTGGTCCGGACTTTCGACGCGAACGGGAGGTCGACCTGCTCGGTGACCGGGAGCGCGTCCATGTCGGCGCGAAGGGCGACGACGGGCCCCGGCTTGCCGCCGCGCAGGAGACCGACGACGCCGGTGTGTGCGACGCCGGTCTTCACCTCCATGCCTAACGACCGCAAGTGGTCGGCGACGACCTTCGCCGTCCGGACTTCGCGGTTGCCGAGCTCGGGGTTCTGATGGATGTCGCGACGCCACGCCACGACTTTGGGCATCACCTGCTCGATGCGGCGGGTGGCGTTCTGCGTTGTGGCCGCGGACGCCGTCGAGGTTGCCGGCGTCTGCGCGAACGAGGACGATGCAGCGGCTGCGATCAGAAGCGCCGCTCGGCGGAGTACGGTAGCCATGGGTCCTGGGTGACGGGGCCAATTGGGGTCAGATTCGAATATCATCGTTCTGTTGCCTCGGCAACAGAACGATGATATTCGAATCTGACCCCAATTCCGCAACTCCGCGGGCTACCTCGGCTCGAAGGGCAGGCGCACCACTGACGCACTCACGCCGGTCGACCCCGAATCCCCCGGAGCGACGTCGAACAGCTTTTTGAGGTTGTTCCCCGCGAGATCCTCGAGCTCGGTGTCCACGTGCACGGCGTGCCGCATCCGCTTCCACGCGACGCGCGGTGCGAACGCCCAGCGCGTCTCGCGCTCACTCACACCAATGCCGCCGTGGATGAGAGCGCCCGATGAATCCCGCACCGTGATGAGGCGCGCGAGCAGAGCACGGTCCAGGGACTCGGGGAAGGTCAGCACCAGCGAGTCGTTCGTACCTGCCCGGGGTGGCGTCACTCGCCAATCGGCAGTGCGAACGAGCGCGCGATCCTGCGGCCCGACGCGAAACTCCTTCACCTGACTCCGCACGAGCGGGCGGCCCTCGGCGTCACGCCACGTACTGTCGATCACCAACCGGTATCGCTTCCCCGCCCTCAGCGGGAGTCCCATCTCCTCGTGCGGTTTGAGGTCGCGCTTGATGCGTCCCGGATCGAACAGGACGGTGAGACGCGTGTGGTCGGCATCCCATAACTCCACCGCATCGCCTGCGGTGAAGAACGGATCCTCCACCAGTGCCCCGTCCTCGCCGTACAGCTTCACGAACTCGTAGCTGCGCCCGCTCGTCATGGGCGCTGAAAACTCGACGTACATCCGGAGAAGATTCATCGGGACGACGTCGGCGGTCGGGTAGATCGCGCGCACGACGGTGGAAGGCACTCCGGCGGGGACATCGAGCCGCCAGGTAGTCGTCGTCGCGCGACCCAGCACCGCCGGTGATTCTCGCCCGATCTGCCGATAGAGCGCGGACCCATCGAAGCGTGCCGCGTATGTCACCCCCGCGGCCGGCGAGAAGCGCGGGCGAAAATACAGCGTGTCGGCGGACACCGCATACGTGCCTAACAACGGAAGCGCCGTGCTGTCGCCGGCCAGCGAGTCGGTCACCCGAACCGACAGAATCCGCTGCCAATCCTCTGCCGACGGCCGGGCCGACGCGAGCGCGGCGAGCGCGTCACGGCTCAGGGGGTAAACGCTCACGTCGCCGAGCCGAGCCGCGTCCGTGCTGTCGAAGGCCACGGTGACGGGACCCCGCGCGGCAGCGTCACCGCGCGGGGCGCACGATGCGATGGCAAAGGCGCACGCCGTGCTCATCAACAGCGCGGCGTGCGCGAGCGACCGTCGCGTCATCGACGCCTTCTAGAGCGACGACTTCGCGATCGACTTGAGGTCGAGCCCGTTGGCGCCGCGCTGGACGACGACCACGTGGTTCGCGTCGAGCTCTGCCATCTGCATGATGCCGGAAGGCTGATCGAGCGTGGCGCGCGCGATACCTGCGACTTCCGGGACCGTGAGCGCCGGGCCCGAGGCGACGTCACTCGCGTCGATGCGCATGAGCGGACGCCGGTTGTTCACGACCATGATGACGTCCTTGCCGTCTTTCTTGAAGGCAACCAGGTCGGTTGGCGTGTTCCCGGCCCCGAGCTCCGCGACCGTGCGTCCGACCACGTGTTTGCCCGGCACGAGCGACGCGACGTCGAAGGCGACGATCGGCGTGCAGGTATACCCCGCGACGACGAACTTCTCACCACCGATCTCCTGGATCGTGAACGACGTCACCGGCGAGCGCGTCTCGCTCGCCCGGTGCGAGACGTGATAGATCTCGAGGGTCGTCGTCTCCATCGCCTTGCCGAACGGGAACGAGAACCGCCGGAACGACGACGCGAACTCTTCGTTCGAGAGCCCGGCCACCCAGACCTGCCCATCGGCGTACGCAATGTCGGTGATGGTGGACGTACGCGGGTTGCGACGTGCGCTCGGGTTGTCGGCCGGCGCGTTCGTGATGGCGGCCGCGGAGAACTTCACGTTCGTGAGCGGCACTTCCTCGATCGGCCGCTCGGCGTTGCGGGTGACGCGGAGCAGTACCGGCGTCGCGTTGGTCCCCGAGCCGCGAGTGACGGTGAGATAGACGTTCTTCGACGTGGGGTGAACGGCGAGGTCGTTGATCTGAACGTCGGCGGGCGCGGCACCGAGGACCTGCGCGACCTTCGCGTCGAGTCCGTCGAGGTTGATGGCGCCGCTGCCTCGTGACTCGTCGGCGATCTCGACAGCGAGGATCTGACCACCGGTGTTGTCGCCAATGAAGAGCACGTTACCAGGCCCGAAGGCCATGTGGCCGAGCGACTTCACGGCGGGGTTGCCGAGGGTCATGCCCGAAGGCTCGGGGCGGATCCAGGCGAGGCTCGCCGCCACGCCGGCGGCGACGACGAGTCCCAATGCGATACGGGTGCCGCGATTCATGTGACGCTCCTGTTGTGCTGGAACAGGGAGACGTTACGCTCGATCGTGGTGGGGTTCAACCAGAGCAATTGAAAACTTCGGGTCAACAACTGTGTCATTCCGAGCGGAGGCCGCGGAGCGGCCGCAGGCGAGGAATGACGCTCGGAATGACACCGGCCTCCACTACCGCCCAATCGGCGTCAGCACCAGCCGATGCGCCGCGACCTGCTCGACCGCCGCGCGTGAGTAGCTGAGCGGGAAATACTCCGCCCGCCCGTAGCTCTCCACGAGGTTCCTGTAAAACGGGCTCTCCGGCTGCCCCGACTGCCCAGGCACGTTCGTGGCGACCGACGCATCGGGGTCGTTCATGTCGATGATCTCGCGATACGTCGCGCCCACGGCCGCGACGAACCCGGCCCCGCCATGCCGCTCCACCGGAGGAATGTCGTAGGCCCGCACGAGTGAGTGTGGCAGCTCGCTTCGATTGATGCGCCCCCACCGCCACTGGGCCGGATCGCTTCCCTGCGTCGCCCGTAACGAGTCGAGCGCCAAGCCGATCGCGCGCTCGAGCACAGCCTGACGGCGCGCCGCGGGCGTCGCGGGATTGCGCGCCTCGTCAGTGATGCCGCGTGATGCATAACGATAGACAGCCGCCGCCAGGCTCCCCCGCTTATGCTGCGCATCCCACTCGGCCAGTGCCTTTCGCGCGCGCTCGACATCCGGAGCGCTCGCCGTCCAGTCGCGGAAGAGCGGGATGTCGCGCGCCGCCGCCGCGTTATGCGCGTCGTGCTGCAGCGCCATCATGTCGGCCATCGTGAACTTCTTCCCGCTCGAGAGCACTTCGGCGACGCGGTCGTAGCGTCCCCGCTGCGGCGTGTTCTTGAAGAAGAGTGGTGGGTCGAAGCCGGGAGGGTGGATGTCGTGGTTCGCCGTCGCGATCCAGCCGCGCGACGGATTGAGCTCTCGCGGGAGGTCCGTGCGGAATCCATCCCACTCGTACTCGCCCGTGCCCGGAACCGGCAGGCGCCCGTGCCAGTTCGGTCGCTTTGGCGATGCCGCCGACGCCTGCCACGCGATGTTTCCCTTCGTGTCGCCGCAGATCATGTTCTCCGTCGGCGCCAGGTAGTACCGCTGCGCGTCGAGGAAGGCTCTGCAGTCATCGAGCGCGTGGTATCGAAGGGCACTCAGGTAGCCCGCGCTCCCCGGCTCGTGCATGGTGGAGCGAATCGCGTACGCCTTATTTCTTACGGTGTCCTCGTAGAACACCGGGCCGTGGCGGGAGAACTTGTAGGTCACGATCACCGGAGCGCCGCCTTTCACCCGGATCGTGTCGTGCTCGATGCGGAGCCGCTCCCACGCGCCGCGGAAGCGCACCTCGTTTCGGTTCGCGGGATTAACGTCCTCCACATACACGTCGGACTGATCGGTACCGACGATCGTGAGCCCCCAGCCGATGCGGCCCGTGTGGCCGATCATCACGCCGGGCAACACCGGCTCCGTGGCGCCGATCACGTCCCATCCGGGTGCGACGAGGTGCACGATGTAACGAATCGAGGGATTCGCCACGTTGCGGTGCGGATCGTTCGCGACAATGACGTGGCCGTTCGCCGTGAGTTGGCCGCTCAGCACCCAGTTGTTGCTCCCCGGCGAATTCTCCTGCACGCCGCGGTTCCCGCTCGGCAGCGCGCTCGCGAGGGAGCGATAGCGCGGAAGGATCTCGGGTCGCACGGTTCCCGTGCGCATGCCCTGGAGGGCGGCCACGACGTCCGGGCCGATGATCGACAGGTCCACCCCGTTAGGCACCACGAGGTCGCGATACGGCGACGGCCGAGCGGCCTTGTTCGCAGAATCCACACCGAGTCGCACGACCTCGCGAGCGAGTCTTAGCTCGGCGCTCGCGTTGCCCACGGGCATAGCGGTTTGCGTGCGGAGCAGCGCGATATCCGCCGTCCAGGGCTTCGGGCGAATCCCGGTGAGACGGAACTCGACGGGGAGCCGATCACCGGCTTGGGCGATGAACGCGTTCACGCCGGCCGCGAACGCGTCGAAGATTCGCTTGCCCTCGGGGTGATAGCTCTTCCACTCACGGTCGTCGAACGGGCCGCGGTAACGCAGCAGTCGGACGAGCCGGTCGTGCCGCACGTACTCGGGGCCCATGATCTCGGCGAGCGTGCCTTCGAAGGTGCGACGGTACATCTCCATCTGCCACAGCCGGTCCTGCGCCTGCACGAAGCCCTGGGCGAAGAACAGGTCATCAATGTTCTTCGCGTAGATATGCGGCACGCCCCACCGGTCGCGAACGACCTGGACGGTGTCGCGGAGCCCGCGGAGCGAGACGCGCCCGTCGATCTGGGCGAGCGACGAGCGCGCGAGGGCGGCGAGGGTGGTCTCCTGGGCGTGCGTGGGCGCCGGGATGGCGGCGCAGAGCGCGACGAGCGCGATCAGCGCGATGAGCGGAGCGACGGTGCGGCGGCGCACGGAGCCTCCAGCGAATTGGGGTCAGAGTCATAAATCATCGTTCTGTTGCCGTCGGCAACAGAACGATGATTTATGAC
>DASURJ010000176.1:0-3785 GCA_036280115.1 Gemmatimonadaceae bacterium | reverse complement strand
CCGGCGCGCATCACCATCGATTACGGGCAGCCGCACCTGCGCGGCCGCACGCTGCACACGGGCAACCTGGTGCCGTGGGACCGGCCCTGGCGCACGGGCGCGAACGAGGCCACGAAGCTCACGACCGACGTGGACCTCACGATCGGGGGCGCGCAGCTCGCGCGCGGGACGTACTACATCCTGACGCACCCGTCGCAGTCGGGGTGGAAGCTGACGCTGCACCGCGACAACCCGCTCGAGACGCAGAACGCCGCCGAGGTCGCGCGCATCGACCTGCGCCGGCGCGAGCTGCCCATGGCGATCGAGAGCCTCACGATCACGCTGATCCCCGCGACCGGCGAAGGCGCCCCGCGTGGCGAGCTGCGCATCGGCTGGGGGACAACGGAGCTGTCGACCGACTGGAGCGTTCGGTAGGGAACATGCCCCGCGCTGCGCGCGGGTGAGCCCGGCGTCGACAAGGAATGATGCGACGCCGGTAGGTTCTCGGCCCCGCGCTGCGCGCGGGTCCCGACCGCGTTTGCTCACCGGCGCGAAGCGCCGCCGAGAACTCACCCGCGGCGTTTTTTGTCAGTGCACGCCGCGGGGCTCACCCGAGCAAAGCGAGGGGCTTTTGTCCGCGCTGCGCGCGGCCGTCTACGCGACCGCCTGCTTGTCCGTCGACCGGCGGTTGAACTGCTGCGCCTTGCGCAGCGTGCCGGTGGGATCGCGCAGCGCGGTCATGATCCGCACCGCGGTCGCGTCGAGCAGGGTGCGTTCGGGCATCTCGGATCCCGGGAACGGGAGCGGGATGTCGAACCCGTCGTTCGTGAGACGCGGGATGATGTGCACGTGGTAGTGCGGCTCGTCCTGTCCCGCCGCGCTGCCACTGTTCACGACGACGTTGATGCCTTCCGCGTTCGCCACCTGCTTCACCGCGGGGACGAGCTTCGTCGTCACGCGGAAGAGGTGCATCGCGAGCTCGGCGGGGACGTCCTCGAAGCGCTCGTAGTGCCGGCGCGGCACCACGAGCACGTGGCCAAGGTTCACCGGCTGAATGTCCATGAATGCGATCGCCTCGGCGTCCTCATAGCAGATGGACACTTCCCCGGCGCCATGAATGAGGTCGCAAAACGTGCAGTGATGATCGGCGACAGCCATAAAAACCCGTTCCGGTAGGGATAACCACGGACTTCGCATGGTCAGTGCCAGCACGAGACCGCCTGTGGGCACGACCTTTCGCCGCGAGTCTGTATCTTTGTTGCATGGCCACCACAGCAAAGTCCGAACGCCGCGCCGCCGCGGCCGCAGCCTCCGAGCTGAGCAAGGAACAGCTCCTTGGCGCCTACCGCACCATGCTCCTGTCGCGACGCCTCGACGACAAGGAGATCCAGCTCAAGCGACAGAACAAGATCTTCTTCCAGATCTCCGGCGCGGGCCACGAGGCCGTGCTCACGGCCGCCGGAATGGTGCTTCGGCCGGCGTACGACTGGTTCTACCTGTACTACCGCGACCGCGCGCTCTGCCTCCAGCTCGGCGAAACCGCCGCCGAGATGCTGTACTCCGCGGTCGGCGCGGCGAAGGACCCGAACTCCGGCGGCCGGCAGATGCCCAGCCACTGGGGCAAGAAGGAGCTGAACGTCGTCTCCGTCTCGTCACCGACGGGCACGCAGTTCCTCCAGGCGGTGGGCAGCGCCGAAGCGGTGGTCCGGGCGAAGGCGCTCGGCATATCGGAAGGGTTCGAGAAGGACGAAGTCGTGCTGGTGACGACGGGCGACGGCACCACGAGCGAGGGAGAGTTCTGGGAGTCCCTCAACACGGCGTCGAATCTCAAGCTGCCGATCGTCTACCTGGTCGAGGACAACGGCTATGCGATCTCGGTCCCCGTCGAGGTGAATACCGCGGGCGGGTCGATCTCGAAGCTGGTGTCCGGCTTCCCCGACCTGTTCATCCAGGAAGTCGACGGGTGCGACCTGCTGGCTTCCTACGACGTGATGAAGCGCGCAGCGGAGTACGCGCGCAAACGGAAGGGTCCGGCGCTCGTGCACGCGAAGGTGATCCGTCCGTACTCGCACTCGCTCTCGGACGACGAGGTGTTCTATCGGCCGCCGGAAGAGCGTGACGCCGACGCGCGCCGCGACCCGCTGCACACCTTCCCACGCTGGCTCGTGGACGAGGGGTACGCCACGAAGGCCGAGATCGAGCGCATCCAGAAGGAAGTCGAGGCGGAGGTTCAGGCCGCGACCGACGACGCACTGGCGCAGGAGCAGCCGGGACCGGAGACCGTGTACCAGCACGTGTACTCGCCCGACGTCGACCCCACGAGCGAGCAGTTCGACACGGAGGACGATCCGCAGTTCTCGGGGAACGAGACCACCATGGTGGATCTGCTGAACGCATGCATGAAGGACGAGATGCGTCGCAATCCGAAGATGCTGGTGTTCGGCGAGGACGTGGCCGACGTCTCCCGCTCGCACTACAAGGAGAAGGTCAAGGGGAAGGGCGGCGTCTTCAAGGTCACCTGGGGGCTGCAGAAGGAGTTCGGCGGCGCGCGCGTGTACAACTCCCCGCTCGCCGAAGCGAACATCATTGGGCGCGCCGTGGGGCTGGCGGTGCGCGGCTTCAAGCCGGTCGTGGAGATTCAGTTCTTCGACTACATCTGGCCGGCGTACATGCAGCTCAGGAACGAGCTGGCGACGATGCGGTGGCGGTCGAACAACGCGTTCTCGTCGCCGGCGGTCGTTCGGGTGACCTACGGGGGATACATCCGCGGCGCCATCTATCACTCACAGACGGGCGCGTCGCTCTTCACGCATTGCCCCGGGTTGCGGGTGGTGTGTCCGGCGACTGCTTTGGATGCCAACGGGTTGTTACGGACGGCGATCCGGTGCGACGATCCGGTGATCTTCCTCGAGCACAAGCACCTGTACCGTCAGACGTACAACAAGGCGGCGTATCCGGGCCCGAACTTCATGATTCCGTTCGGGAAGGCGCGGACGGTGCGCGAGGGGACGGATGTGACGGTGGTGACGTACGGGGCGACGGTGCAGCGGGCGTTCGCGGCGGCGAATCAAGCCGCGGAGAACGGGATCTCGGTCGAGGTCATCGACCTCAGGTCGCTGTCGCCGTGGGATGAAGAGGCGGTCTACGCGTCGGTGCGGAAGACGAACCGGGTAATCGTCGCGTACGAGGACTCGCTGTCGTGGGGGTACGGGGCGGAGATCGCGGCGCGGATCGCGGACGAGTGCTTCGCGTGGCTGGATGCGCCGGTCGCACGGATCGGCTCCACGGACACGTTCGTCGGGTACGCGCCGCAGCTCGAGGACGCGATTCTGCCGCAGGTGGAGGATTTTCGCCGAGCGTACGAATCGATCGTGAAATACTAGGCGCGCGCTCGGGGCTCCAGTCGGAAGGAACAGGCCTGCGGGCTCGGGACGAACTTCGCGTCCCGAGCCCGCAGTGCGTTCGCGGACTGGAGGTCGTTGCGGATGGGACCAGAGCCGGCTCACGTCGATGGAGACGGCTCGGGCGGCGAGCATGCCGAAGAAGCGGAAGCCGAGGATGCTACGAAATGGGGTACAACATGCGATCAGGCGGCGGGCTTGGCCCGCCGCCTGATCGCGAGTGTTGGCTCGGGAACGCTGCTTAGGGCTTCCCTTTTCCTTTGGGGCTGACGCCCGGCAACGGCGTGATCGCCACTCGCTCGGTCCACGGCGACCCCACGTTGTACCACCCGCCCTCTGGTAGCTGGTAGCGCCGGAACACGCGGACCGAAACCGACACGGCGTTGCTCCCGACGCTTATTGTGC
>DASURJ010000175.1:0-5476 GCA_036280115.1 Gemmatimonadaceae bacterium | reverse complement strand
GACGGACGACCCGCGGATCGATGCCGGGCTCATCGAGGTACTCGACGCTCCGTAGGCGCGGCGGTGTGATGAACGCCATCACGACCCGCCGCTCGCCCTAGCGCTCGAGCTGGGCATATCCCCCGCGATAGTACAGCAACGGGCGTTCCGAGTACGCGACCGCGGACTGCACTTCCCCGATCACGATCGTATGATCCCCGGCATCGTGCTGCGCGACCCGGAGACACTCCACGTGGGCCAGCACGTCATCCAGGAGTGCGGCGCCCGTGAGCCCTCGCGAATAGCCGATCCCATCGAACCGCATGTGCTCGTCGTCGCCGGCGAACCGGCGCGAGATCGCTTCCTGGTGTGCAGCGAGGATGTTCACCGCGAAATGCGACGAGGCCAGGAGGTGGCTGTGAGTGGACGCCACATGGTCGATGCAGACCAGCACGAGCGGCGGCACGAGACTCACCGAGCTGAACGCATTGACCGTCATCCCATGGTCGCGGCCATCGTTGCCGCGAACCGTGACGATCGTGACGCCGGTGGCAAACCGGCCGAGGACGCTCCGGAACGTGTCGGGGTCGAGCGGCACGTGGTCAGGTGGACTTGGGTGCCGGTACGACCGCCGCGGTGCGCGCACGCCCGAACGCCCACGGCAGCGCCAGACGTACCAGAAATCCGGGGCGGAGTACCTCACGCGCCGGCACGAAGTCGCCGGCAACTCCCACGATCGTGTGTGCCATGGCCGGGCGCAGAGCGAGTGAGCGCGCACCAATGTTCATGAGAGGGGGGAAGCTAACGGCCGCGCCAATGATCTGCTCGACCTTCCATTTCCCGCTGAACTCGTCAACGCGTGCCCGGTCGTAGTCAGCGAGGCTGACATCCGCGTCGCGCGGCCGGTGCGCCGACAGGGATTCGGCGATGCGCGGCGCGAGCAGCTCCGCGCCACGGAGCGCGGCGTAGATGCCTTCACCCGTGAACGGGTCGAAGAAGTCGGCGGCGTCCCCGACGAGCGCCGCGCCGGGCGCCCACGCGCGAATCGCCGCCGATGCGAACGGGCCGGTGGTCAGGACCGTGCCGACGCGGCGCGCGCGGGCGAACCGGGGAAGGACGTGCGGTCGCCGCCGAATCCAGTCGTCCATGAACGCCGTGGGGTCGCCCGACGCGGCTTTCGCCTGCGACACGGGCACGACGACAGCGACGTTCGTCAATCCGTGTCCGACGTCGGCGAGCCCGAGGTAGCCGTCGCGCGCGACGTGCATCTCGCCGTTGTCGGTCATTCCGTCGACACCGGCGAAATGGCTCACGAACGCGACGCGCCGTTGCGCTCTCCGCGTCGACGCCAGGCCGAGGCGGCGGCTCACGATGGAGCGAAGCCCATCGGCGCCCACGACGACAGTCGCGGAGAGCACGCGGCGCACGCCTCGTTCGTCGATGACCTCGACCCCGGAGACCCGTCCGCTCGCGCCGACGGTGGGTGTGACGACGCGAACACCCTCTCGCACCCGTGCACCTACGTCCCGTGCGCGCGCGAGGAGGAGTGGGTCGAGGACCGTCCGCCGAAGCGCCAGCCCGTGGTCGTAATACCCGCGAAACCCGACGACGTCGGCGTAGCGCCCGTGGAACGTCGTCCCGTTAGGCGCCCGGACCAACATCCCGCCGAGCGTCGCCGCCCCCGCACGCTGTACGTCTGCCAGCGCACCCATGTCGGCGAGCAGCCGGGACGCCTGCGGGCTCATGTACTCCGAGCACGGCTTGTCGCGCGGGAAACGAGCGCGGTCGAGGATCAGAACATCGATCCCCTGCCGCGCGAGATGGAATCCCGTTGCCGCCCCGGCAGGCCCGGCGCCAACGACAATGACTTGCGCTCGCTCCTCCGTCATCCGTTGGTCACGGGCCGACTCGGCCGTACGCCTGCGATGCGAGGAAGAGCGTGTCAGCCGTGATCCGGTACGGGAACTCGAACGTCCCGGAGCTCGGTGGGAGGTACGTGATCCGCACGGACTGTGGCAACGGTTCCCACAGCGCCTCGACGACCTGAGCGTCGGAGAGCCCGCTCGTGAAGTTGCGGGTGACCGTGAGACGGCTGGCGGTCCGATCGGAGTTGAACCGCCAGGTCGTCTCGTTCGATCCAGCCGACCCGTCGTCGGCGATGAAGAAGAGAATGCGGCGCCAGGTGCCGACCAGTCCGGACCCGGATGTCCCTCCCGCCGTGCCCGTGCCCCCCGCGCTGCCGAGTGGGCCCCCGAGCCGCGAGCTGTCGCAGGCAGCCAGCAGTGCCGCCGCGACGAGTACCAGCGACCGCCGAACCGTCACCGTCACGCGTGCACCTCCACAGGGAGTCGAGATTCTTCGCGCCGGGGCTACCGAGCGGCGAGCACGGCGACACCGCCCCCCACCAGCGTACACACCAGGTTCACGAGGTCGTTCCGCAGCCCCGGTATCCCGCTAGTGACCCGTGTCGCGGCACCACACGGGTGCGTCAGCCGCTCGGTGAACCGGGAGCAACCGTCGCACCACCGGCGCTCCTGAACGGTGGCGCCGGCGACCGAATCAGCGAGGGAGCCAGCCAGCCCTCCAACGACCACCGGGGTCATGTCGACGGCAACCCCCGTGGCGAGCGCGGCGGCCGCGACGAAGGTAGCGCCGGCGGCGGACGCGAGCGTGCCAGGGACGGTCACGCCCCCGGACGTACCGGGCTCCACCACCTGCAGGGAAATTATCGACCGGGGCGGACGGCCGGCCAGCGTACCGATCTCCGTTGCCCACGTGTCCGCCGTCGCGGCGGCGAGCGCCCCGAGCGCCATCGCCGTCCAGTTGGGATCCCCGGTAACGGTGCTCGCCACGGCGGCCACGGCGAACACGCCACCGTTAGCGAGCACCTGGGCGGTGTCGCGCTCATCCCCTTTTTCCACGATGGCGCCGACTCTGGCCTCACGCGCGGCGCGCCGGTATCGGGAAAGCGCCGTGGATGCCAGGAAGAACGCGACGACCAGGACGGCCCACCCCCAGCCTGCAACAGTCGCTGCGATGCCGACTGCGACGGCGGCAACCGCGCCGCCGGCGGACAGTGTCCGCCTTCGCCGAGAGACCGCGGCGAGCGCGCCCGCCAGCATGAGCCCGGCGATCGCACGGTCGATCATGGCGCCCTCGGACCGATTCTCGCCGGCTGTTTATGCCGCTTGAACGCCGTTCCGCGCGCCGTTAGCTTCGCTTCCACGTCTCTAGTGATCCATGTCACCGACGGTCGACTCGCTCCTTCCGCTCAGTTTCCTGGAAGCCGTCCGTAACGTCGACACGCCTGACGACGATCCCGACACTGAACTCGTCGCCGAGCTGCGGAACAAGCGCCTCGGTTTGAGCGATACCGTCTACGCGCAGATCCGTCGGTATTCCGACGCGGTGAAACGTAGTCAACGGACCGCTCGCGACGAAGCAGTGGCGCTGGCGCGTCTCATCGGGCGTCGTCCCGATGCGGAGGCGGTGTTTCGTGGCGCGGGTCGGTACCTCGCGAACGAGGCGTATCAGGGCATCTCGCCGATGACCCGGCGGATCATGCTCACGCTGCCGTCCATCGTCGCGCGCCCCATTGCCCTCCGTCACGCGAAGCGCATCGTGGCGCGGTATTTCGGCGGCAGCGTCTCGCGCGTCGGCTCGTCCGTGGTCCTCGACGTACCAACATCCGTGACGATCGACTCGGCGCCGCGCTCCGTGGGATGCGCGTACTACGAGGCCGGACTCGCCGAGCTACTGCGCCTGTTGATCAACGGCGGCGGGTCGGTGGAACACGTGCGGTGCATTGCGCGGGGCGAAGGCATGTGCAGCTGGCGCGCCGAGTGGCGTCCGCTTTCCTGAATCACCCAGTCGACAACCGATGCTCGACTCCCGATCGCTCCCGCGCGTCCAGCGCGCGCTCGCTGACGCCGGTCTCGATGGCTGGCTCCTGTATGATTTTCGCGGCCTCAATCCCGTAGCCGGCGCGATGCTGGGACTCGAGGGGATGGCCACGCGACGGATCTTCGCGCTGATCCCCGCGACCGGAACGCCGACGGCCATTACCCATGCGATCGAACAGGGACCGTGGCGAAAGTGGCCGTCGGAATGGGGGAGGGAGGTGTACAGCTCGTGGCGGTCGCTCGAGTCGGATGTCGCGCGCCTCGTGCGCGGGAAGCGCGTCGCCATGGAGTACTCGCCGGGCGACGCCGTGCCGTATCTGGATCGCGTGCCGGCCGGCGTGCTGGAGATGGTGCGAGCGGCCGGCGCCGACGTGGTGTCGTCGGCCGATCTCGTGACGCGCTTCTACGCGACGTGGACCGCCGAGGGGTTGGCGTCGCATCGCCGTGCCGCCGAGACGATCGCCGCGATCGCGCATGAGGCGATCCGGTTCGCGGGGACGGAGGCACGCGCCGGCCGTCCGGTGACGGAGCATGGGCTGCAGCAGCGCATCCTCGAGGCGTTTCGGCGGGAATCGATCGAGACGATCGATCCGCCGGTGGTGGCGGTCGGGCCTAACGCGGCGAACCCGCACTACGAGCCGCGTGCGGATGCGCCCGTGCCGATTCGCGTGGGCGACGTGGTGCTCGTGGACCTGTGGGCGCGCGAACCTGGCGGCGTGTGGGCGGACCAGACGTGGATGGCGTCGGTCGGGGAGCCGAGCCCGCGAGCGGTCGAGATATGGGAGGCGGTGCGCGACGCACGTGACGCGGCCATCGCGCTCTTGCGGGCGCGCGTGACGCAGTCGGCGGCAGTCCGCGGCGGCGAGGCGGACGAAGCCGCGCGCGCGGTGATAACCGAGCGGGGCTTCGGCGACCGGTTCGTGCATCGCACCGGTCACTCGATCGACTCGCGGGACCTCCATGGCTCGGGGCCGCACCTCGACAACCTCGAGACCCGTGAGGAGCGGTTGCTCATTCCGGGCGTCGGGTTCTCGATCGAACCGGGGGTGTACGTTCCGGGAGAGATCGGCGTCCGCAGCGAAGTGAACGCGTATGTGGGTGACGGCGAGTTGGTCGTGACGCCGAATGAGTACCAAAGGGAACTGATAGTCGTGTAGCCATCAGCCATCAACGATCAGCTAACCGCCGTTCGCGCTTCGCAGTTCGCGCCTCGCCGTTCGCGCCTCGTCGTTCCCGCCTCGCCGTCAATAACCCCTGCCGCCGATTTCTCCGTCCCCACCCTCTCTCCGCCGCGAGCTCGGCCTATTCTCCGCGGCGCTGCTCGTGGTCGGTGGGATCATCGGGAGCGGCATCTTCTTCACCCCCGCGGAGACGGCGCGGGCGCTGCCCTCCGCCGGGCTCGTGTTTCTCGTCTGGGCGGTCGGTGGCGTTGTCGCGCTCGCGGGTGCGCTCACGTACGCGGAGCTCGGTGCGATGCGACCGGAGGCGGGCGGTCTGTACGCGTACATCCGCGATGCGTTTGGTCCGCTGACGGCTTTCCTGTACGGTTGGGCGAGCTTCGTCGTGATCGCGAGCGGGTCGATTGCCGCGTTGGC
>DASURJ010000174.1:0-3171 GCA_036280115.1 Gemmatimonadaceae bacterium | reverse complement strand
GAGCAGGCCGCCCGCGGACGCCTTGTCGATCCCAAAGCGCTCCATCACCGACGGCAGGACCGCCCCGAGCGTCGTGAGCACGATCCCGAACGTCACGAGGCAGAGGCACGCGCACACGAAGAGTCTGCGACTCGGGCTCGGGCTCATGTGCCTCCATCGCCGATCATCGCCAACCGTCCCGCCCCATAGAGTCCGGCATCTCCACCGAGGGCACTGGCGGCGAATCGAACCTGCGTGATCGCGATCGGCTGCGCCCAGCGCGTCGCCTCGTCGCGAATGCGCTCGAGGAACTGGCTTGCCGGTCCAAACACGCCGCCTCCGAAAATGAGGATCTCTGGATTGAACAGGCTCACGAGATTCGCGGCCGCCATCCCCCACAGCTCGATCGCGTTGTCGATCACCCTCGCCGCCAACCGGTCGCCATTGCCGAACGCCGCGAATACGTCTTCCGCGGTGAGCGTGTCGGGAGTCTTTCGCGCGAGCGCGCCGTCGTAGCCCGTCGCATCATCCATGAGATCGCGCGCGACCCTAACGAGGCCCGGGCCGGAGGCCTGATCCTCGAAGCAGCCGTGCCGGCGATACCGCGGCACGTACGGACGATCGAGCGCGAGCCAGCCGATCGCTCCCGCCACATCGCCACAGCCCCGCACCACTTTACCCGCCATAAGAATTCCAGCCCCGATTCCCGTCCCAACCGCCAGGAAGATCGCGTCTCTCGCACCAATCGCGGCACCCCGCCACGACTCACCGAGCACATAGGCGGCGCGATCGCTGTCGATCGTGAGATTCACGCTCGCTTCCAGCGCCGAGCGGAGCTCGTCACGAAGCGGGTAGTCCTCCCACCCTGGTATGTTCGGGGCCCATACGGTGCCACGGTCAGCGCGGTAGAGCCCGGGGACGCAGACCCCGACTCCCTCCACCATATGGGCCGCGGCCAGCCGCGTCACACGCTCGGCGATCGACGATCCGACCTCGGCGCCTGCACGGTCGCCGAGCGCAACGGTTTCGCGATGCAACACGTCGCCGGCGGCGGAAAAAACGGCGGCGGCGAGCTTGGTGCCACCGAGGTCGATGCCGATGTAGGGCATGAGCGCGCGAAGGTGCGCCGTGCCGGGCAGGGACGCAAGACAGGACGCGACGGCAAACTTGAGCAGAGCCTTACATCTGTGGCGCCGGCGCACACTGGCGGGGCCCGCCGGGAAACTCGTATCCTGTCAGACCCTCGGCTCCCGGAGGTACGTGTGCGCTCGCTCACCCGCCGTTCCATCACGCTTCTTCCTGCGTTTCTTCCTGCGCTTCTTCTTGTCGCCTGCACCGCGACGCGGGAATCGCAGGGCTCGCTCGACAGAGTCTTCACGCCTCGGCAATACACCGTCGAGGATTTCTACAAGAACACACGCTTCATGGGCGCGTCGTGGTCGCCCGATCGTCAAACGATTCTCGTGTCGTCGAACCTGTCCGGGATCTGGAATGCGTACGCCGTCCCGGTGACCGGCGGTCCGCCACAACCGCTCACGCAGTCCACGGGAAATTCCATCTTCGCCCGGTCGTACTTCCCCGCCGACGAGCGCGTCATTTACTCGAGCGACGAGGGCGGCAACGAGCTGACGCACGTGTACGTGCGCAATCCCGACGGGTCCACGAAGGATCTCACGCCCGGCGCCAAGCTGAAGGCGAGCTTCTTCGGCTGGGCCGACGACGACAAGTCGTTCTTCGTCTCCACGAACGAGCGTGACCCGAAGTTCTTCGACCTCTACGAGGTCGCGGTGGACGGCTACGCCCGAACAATGTTCTACAAGAACACCGAGGGGCTCGAGCTCGGTCCGGTCTCCCGCGACAAGCGCTACATCGCCCTCGTGCGCCCTCGCACGACGACGGATTCGGACATCCTGCTGCACGACCGCACCACCAACACCACCAAGAACATCACCGAGCACACCGGCACGGTGAGCAACTCGCCGGCGGATTTCTCGCCGGATGGCTCGAAGCTCCTCTTCGTCTCGGACAGCGGCCGCGAGTTCTCCGCCCTCCGCAGCTACGATATTGCCACCGGGGAGAAAGCCACCGTCTACGAGCAGTCGTGGGACGTGATGGGCGCCGAATACTCAAAGGGCGGCAAGTATCTGACGGTGTACGTGAACGAGGATTCCCGCGCGGTCACGCGAATTCTCGATGCGACGACGTTCTCCGTCGTTTCCATGCGTGACATGCCAACTGGCCTGGTGCGCGGCGTGAGCATTTCCCCGGATGACGCGGACTTCGCGTTTTACGCGAGCGATGGCAGCGTTCCCGAGGAGCTCTACGTGCGGTCGTTCGACGGCGCGCCGAAGCGCCTGACGAATGCACTGCACGCGGACATCAAACGCGAGGACCTCGTCGTCCCATCCGTCGTTCGCTTCAAGTCGTACGACGGCATCGAGGTCACCGGCGTCCTCTACCGCCCGCACCAGGCTTCGCCGGATGCGAAGGCCCCGGCCATCGTGAAGGTGCACGGCGGCCCCGGCGGGCAGGCGCAGGTCGGGTACAACGCGCTCACCCAGGCGCTCGTCAATCGCGGCTACGTCGTGTTCGACATCAACAATCGCGGCAGCTCCGGCTATGGCAAGACGTTCTACGCGATGGATGATCGCAAGCACGGCGAGGCCGACCTCGGCGACGTCGTGGCGAGCAAGCGGATGCTCATCGAGACCGGCTACGTCGACTCGACGAAGATCGGCATCCTCGGCGGCAGCTACGGCGGCTACATGGTGCTCGCGGCGCTCACGCTTCAGCCTGATGCGTTCAAGGCCGGCGTGGATCTCTTCGGCATCTCCAACTGGATTCGCACGCTGAACAGCATTCCGCCGTGGTGGGCGTCGTTCAAGGAGGCGCTCTACGCGGAGATGGGCGATCCGAAGACGGACAGCGCCCGGCTGCATCGGATCTCACCGCTCTTCAACGCCGACAAGATCAAGGCGCCGCTGCTCGTGCTACAGGGCGCGAACGACCCACGCGTCTTGAAGGTGGAATCCGACGAGATCGTGGCGGCGGCGAAGAAGAACGGCGTCCCCGTGGAATACGTCATCTTCGAGGACGAGGGGCACGGCTTCGTGAAGAAGGAGAACGAGATCGAGGGCTACACGGCGGTGATCGCCTTCCTCGACAAGTACCTCAAGGGCGAGGCGACCGTGA
>DASURJ010000173.1:0-2657 GCA_036280115.1 Gemmatimonadaceae bacterium | reverse complement strand
TTTGGACAATGCGTTCTCGCGAGCCTGGCATCTTCTGCAGGATGAGCGCTTCGCCGAGGCGGAGCGCGCGTTTCGCGTTGTTATGACAGAGCGGCCCGACGACGCTGCCGCTTCCCTCTATCTCGGAATCGCGCTCGCGGGGCAGGGGAAGCACGAGGAGTCGATCGCGCCGCTCCGCGAAGCCGTCGCGGCCCGTCCGCTCGACGCCGAAGCGCACGTGCGTCTCGGAATTTCCCTTGGAAAGGTCGGCCACCACTTCGCGGCGGCCGCATCGCTGCGCGAAGCCCTGGCGCTGCGTCCCGGGCTCCGGGCTGCCGAGATCGCCCTCGAGGAGCTCGTCAGCGTGGCTGCGCTTTCGGCAACGCGAACAACGCCTGCGCGTGTTCGATCCCCTCGGCGAGGCGCTCGACGTCGGTCACATCGGTATACACGTAGAATGATGCCCGCGTCGTCGCGGGAACTCCGAGTCGGCGCATGAGTGGCTGCGCGCAATGGTGGCCGGCGCGCACGCAGACTCCGTCCTGATCGAGCACGGTCGCGAGGTCGTGAGGGTGGACGTCCTCCACCACGAACGACACGACGCCGCTCCGCCGTGAAAGCGGCGGGCCCATGATGCGGAGTCCCTCGAGCTCGCCGAGTCTGCTCATCGCGGCGGTCAGGATCTCGCGCTCATGGTCGGCAACGCGCTTCATTCCGAGGCGGTCGAGGTAGTCCACCGCCGCCGCCAGGCCAACGGCACCGGCCACGTTAGGCGTCCCCGCCTCGAACTTGTGCGGGAGCACGTTCCAGGTCGTGCGGTCGTCGAAGACGTACTCGATCATGTCTCCGCCCGTCTGATAGGGCGGCATCCGCTCCAGCAGCTCACGTCGCCCAATCAGCCCGCCGACCCCCATCGGGCCGAGCATCTTGTGGCCGCTGAAGGCGAAAAAGTCCACGCCGAGCGAGTCGAACTCCACGGGAATGTGCGGTGCGCTCTGCGCGCCGTCGCAGACCAGTAGCGCGTCGCATCGCGCGCGCGCGAGCGCGGCGACCTCCCGCACCGGGTTGATGGTGCCGAGCGCGTTCGAGACGTGGCTGAACGCGACGATGCGCGTGCGGGAATCGAGAAGGCTCGCGAGACAGTCGAGATCCAGCTCTCCCGCCGACGTCAGCTCGCAGATACGGAGTCGCGCGCCGCGCTCGAGCGCGAGCTGCTGCCAGGGGACGAAGTTGGCGTGGTGCTCGAGGCCGGTGATGACGATCTCGTCGCCGGACTTCACGTTCGCGCGTCCCCATGCCGCCGCCACCAGATTGAGCGATTCGGTCGTTCCGCGGGTGAGGATCAGCGTCGCCGGATCGGCGGCACCGAGGAACCGCGCGATGCGCTGGCGAGCATGGTGATACGTGTCGGTCGCGCGGACCGACAACGCGTAGGCGCCGCGATGCGGATTCGCGTTGTCGCGCTCGTAGTACGCCGTCATCGCGTCGAGCACGGCGCGCGGCTTCTGCGATGTCGCCGCCGTGTCGAGGTAGACGAGCTCCGGGTTGGCGGCGAGGAGCGGAAAATCGGAGCGCGGTGCGAGTGTCATGATGGCCTGCGCGGGCCGACGAACACCTGTCCTTCGCTCACCGCAACCTCGTAGATCCCGAGCGGATCCGTCGCGGGAGGACGTCGAACATCACCGGTGAGGCGATCGAAGCGCGCTCCATGCCACGCACACTCGATCGTGCCATCGTCGAGCAGGGTGCCATCGCACATCGGAAAGTCCTGGTGCGGACAGGTCTCGCTCACCGCGCCAATCTCACCGCGATAGTTGTAGAGACACACGCGCTCTCCAGACTGGAGTTGTACCGAGAGCATCCCTCCATCGGGCACATCCTTCAACGCCGCGGCAAGCTGGTATCCGGGCCGCGGCGGCGTCACAGCCGCTCGGTGCTGATCGCGGTACCCTCCCCACGCAACGCCGCCCGAAGCGCGTGCCACGCGAGGCTCGCGCACTTCACGCGCACCGGGAACCGCGAGACGCCAGAGAATGCGGCGAGCGATCCCAGCCCTGGATCGTCGGGCTTGGCGGCGGCATTTCCCGTCACGAGATCGTGAAAGCGCTGGAACAGCGCCGAGGCCTCCTCTCGCGTCTTTCCCTTGACCGTGGTCGTCATGATCGAGGCCGACGCCTTGGAGATCGCGCATCCCGAGCCCTTGAACGACACATCGTCGATGCGATCGCCGTCCATCTTGACCCATACCGTGACCTCATCTCCACACAGCGGATTGCGTCCCTCCGATCGCCGGTCCGCGTTCTCGAGCTCGCGAAAATTCCGCGGCCGGCGGTTGTGGTCGAGAATGATGGACTGGTAGAGGGCGTCGAGATCCACGTTGACCCCGGGTCAGGGGCCAGGGGCCAGGGGCCTGGGGGAGGGCCACGGGTTCACCGCCACTCCTCGACCCCCGACCCTTCACCTGGCCCTTGGCCCTTGGCCCCTGGCCCGCTCTCCACGAGAGCAAAACGTCGCAAGGTCAATTCCTCGAGCGCATCGCGAACCTCGGCGATCTCGAGCCGCTCCAGCACATCCGCCGCGAACGCATAGATCAGCAGTCGGCGCGCGACCTCGTGAGGCAGGCCGCGGCTCTTCATGTAGAAGAGCGACATCGTATCCAGCTTTCCAACAGTCGCGCC
>DASURJ010000172.1:0-3804 GCA_036280115.1 Gemmatimonadaceae bacterium | reverse complement strand
ACCGCTGTCGAGACAGGAACACGGCTGGCTGACACGTGGCGAGCAGCGCCTGGGCACCGGGCTCGAACGGTGCCGACCACGTGAGCGACGGCGTGAGCTCCACCTCCGGCTCCGCCCCGGCGGCCGCCAGATTCACCAGCGGCTCCGGCTCACCGTGCAGCTCGAACGCGAGGAACCCGTACGGCCCGAGCGTCAGCGTGTACGGCGTTCTCCCGATGCGCGGAAACTCCACGTAGCCGAGCATCTCGACGGGGGTCGTTCCAGCGAGTGCCGCGAGGTCGAGCTCCACGGGCTGCGCGAAGCGCGAGAGGTTCGCCACGCACAGGACGCGCTCGCCATCATACTCGCGCAGGTACGCGAGGATCTTCCGGTTCGCCGGCTCCAGGAACTCGATCGTGCCGCGCCCGAAGACCCGGAAGATCTTGCGCAGCGCGATCATGTGCCGCGTCCAGTTGAGCAGGCTCGATGAATCGGACTGCTGTGCCTCGACGTTGATCGCCTCGTAGCCGAAGATCGGATCGATGATGACGGGGCTGTACAGCTTCGCCGGGTTGGCGCGCGAGAAGCCCGCGTTCCGGTCGGCGCTCCACTGCATCGGCGTGCGCACGCCGTTCCGGTCGCCGAGGTAGATGTTGTCGCCCATCCCGATCTCGTCGCCGTAGTACATGATCGGCGTGCCTGGGAACGTGAGCAGGATGCTCATGAGGAGCTCGATGCGGCGACGATTGTTCTCGAGCAGCGGCGCGAGGCGGCGCCGGATCCCCACGTTCACGCGCATGCGCGGGTCCGCGCTGTACGCGAGATACATGTAGTCCCGCTCGTCGTTCGTGACCATCTCGAGCGTCAGCTCATCGTGGTTGCGCAGGAACAGCCCCCACTGACACGTCTCGGGGATGGGGGGCGTCTGCCGCATGATCTCCACCACCGGATGGCGGTCCTCGAGCCGCAGCCCCATGAAGAGCCGCGGCATGAGCGGGAAATGGAACGCCATGTGGCACTCGTCACCGTCGCCGAAGTACGCACGCACGTCCGACGGCCACTGGTTGGCTTCGGCGAGGATCATGCGGTTCGAGTGCCCTTCGTCGAGCTTCGCGCGCAGGTGCTTGATGACGACGTGCGTCTCGGGGAGGTTCTCGCAGTTGGTGCCGTCGCGCTCCACGAGGTAGGGGATGGCATCGAGCCGCAGCGCGTCCACGCCCATGTCGAGCCAGAAGCGCATGATGTCCACCACCTCGGCCACGACCGCCGGGTTGTCGAAGTTCAGGTCCGGCTGATGCGAGAAGAAGCGGTGCCAGTAGTACGCCTGCGCTTCGGGGTCCCACGTCCAGTTGGACTTCTCGGTGTCGGTGAAGATGATGCGGACGTCGGGATACCGCTGGTCGGTGTCGCTCCAGACGTAGAACTCGCGCTCCGGCGACCCGGGCGGCGCCTTGCGGGCCGCCTGGAACCACGGATGCTGATCGGAGGAGTGGTTGATGACGAGCTCGATGAGGACCTGCATGCCGCGCGCGTGCGCGCTATCGAGGAACTCCTGAAAGTCCGCGAGCGTGCCGTAGCTCGGGTGGACGTTCCGGTAGTCGGCGATGTCGTAGCCGTCGTCACGGAGCGGCGACGGGAAGAAGGGCAGGAGCCAGATGCACGTCACTCCGAGCTCGCTCAGGTAGTCGAGCTTCTGGATGAGCCCTGGGAAGTCCCCGATGCCGTCGTTGTTGGCGTCGAAGAACGTCCGCACGTGCAGCTCGTAAATGATGGCGTCCTGGTACCACAGGGGATCGGCGGCACTGCCTGGTTTCTTCATCGCTGTGTCGCTGATGTTTATATCGGGGGGAGCACGAATCGTGCGCCCCGGTGCGAGGGGCCGATCAGCACGCAAATTTCGTCATGACCCAACCGCAGCTTCAGTCCAGCGCGCCGGTCGAGGCGACCGTTGTGGGCGCCGATGTCGTTGTCGGTGTCCCAACGTACAACAACGCTAGCGGAGTCATCCATGCACTTCGCGCGGTGCAAGCTGCGTGCGGAGAACTGGCTGGCGCCGCGAGTTGCGCCATCGTCCACGCTGACGGCGCATCCACTGACGGCACGGTCGATCGTGCGGCCGAGGTCCCGCCTACGCCGGCGCCGATCCTGCAGATCGGATACCCGATCGACGCGGTGGACCGGATGGCGGGCCCCTATAGGGGCGTACCCGCCAAGGGGAACGCGGTTCGGGCCATCTTCGACACTGCCCGGCGCATGGGTGCCAAGGCGTGCGCCATCGTCGACCCGGAGTTCGACCAGTTCGCACCAGGATGGCTCGATGCCCTCGTCGGACCAGTGCTCGCGCACGGCCGCGATTTCGTAGCGCCTTACTACGCGCGTCACCGGTTCGGCGGCGCGATCAACAACGGCGTCGTCTACCCGCTGATTCGCGCGCTCTACGGCAAGCGCGTACGTCATCCCATGGGCGGCGACTTTGCCTGTTCCCTGCCGTTCATCGACCGGTGCATCGCTGACCCGTCGTGGAATACGGAGCTCGTGAAAGCCGCGGTCGACATCTGGCTGACCACGCGAGCCCTGACGGACGGGTCCCGGGTCGCCCAGGCGTTCCTGGGGGTGAAGCATCAGGCGTGGAGGGAGCAAGGCGGCGACGCCGCCGAGCCGCTCGGCAAGGTTCTGCCGGCGGTGTTCGAGGGTGCGAACCGGCGGCTGGCGGTGTGGCAGAAGGTGCGCGGCTCCGAGCCGGTGCAGATGTTCGGTAACGCGACCGTCGCCGACGACGCGCCGGTCACTGTCTCGGTCAAGCATGGCATCGAGTCGTTCCGGCTTGGGCAAAAGCATCTGGGCGAAGTGTGGAAGCTGGTGCTGCCTCCGCGCACGTTGCTCGAGCTGAATAAGCTGGCCCAGTTGGCCGAGCCGGCGTTTCGGATGCCGGACGACCTCTGGGCGCGCGTCGTCTATGACTTCATGCTCGCGTACCACCAGCGCGTGCTCAACCGCGACCACCTGGTGTCGGCGCTCGCGCCGCTCTTCGCCGGATGGGTCGCGTCGTTCGCGTGCGAGTTGCACGACGCGACCCCCATCGATTCGGAGGATCGGCTCGAGCGGATGTGCTTGCGGTTCGAGAGTGAGAAACCTTACTTGATTTCGCGCTGGCGGTGGCCGGACCGCTTCAGTCCCTGAGCGCGGCGCCGCAGCGGCCAAGGAGAAGCGTATGTGGGACCAGGTCAACGAAGCGCTCCGGCAATCCGCGAGCCGTCTCCTCACCGGCTTCGCGAGCGTGCTGCCGGGTGTCGTGGCGATGGTGGTCGCGGTGCTCGTCGCGGCCATGTTCGGATGGGTGATCCGCATGCTCCTGCTGCGCATGCTGCGCGGCGTGCGGTTCGACGAGCGCGTCGAGCATCTCGGCTTCGGCATGCTGGCGGAGTTCTCGCCGGATCACAGTCCCGCGCGGCTCGTGGCGGCAGTGGTGTTCTGGCTGATCCTGTTGATCGGCCTGCTGGTGGGACTCGCGGCAATCGAGCCTGTGCAGACGGCGGCGGTGCTCGGGACGCTGCTCGGGTACCTGCCTAACGTGGTGGTGGCCATCCTGTTGCTCGTGATCGGCGCGCTGGTCGCGCGGTTCGTCGGCCGGAGCGTGCTCATTGGCGCCGTGTACATGCAGCTCCAGTCGGCGAAGCTGCTCAGCGTCGGCGTGAAGTGGATGGTGATGGTGCTGGCGACGGCCATGGCGCTGACCCACCTGCAGATCGGCGGCGCGGTGCTCACGCTCGCGTTCGGCATTCTCTTCGGCGGGATCGTCCTCGCGCTCGCGCTGGCGGTGGGGCT
>DASURJ010000171.1:0-5113 GCA_036280115.1 Gemmatimonadaceae bacterium | reverse complement strand
CGGCTGGCCGGCGTGGGCCGCGAACGCCGCCGGGGCGATCTACTTCCTCTTTGCTCGCCGGCTGCCTGGGGCCGGCGACGCGACGGTCGCGTTCTACATCGGCGTGGGGACGTTCCTCGCGTGCGTGCTCGTGCTGCTCGTCGGGCGCCGCATCGAGCGCACGCTGGAGCTGCTCAACTGGGTACTGGTGGTCTGCATCCTCGGCGCCTTCGTCGTGCTCGCGGTGATGTTCGTGCCGACGGACACCTGGCTCGCCGGGGTGGCGGGATTTGCCGGGTTCGATACCGTGGTCGGGTCCTTCGACTTCATCCCCGAGGGCGCGGACTACGTGCTCCTCGCGGCGCTCGCGGGCTATGCGGGTAGTGGGGGCGTCTCGAATATCACGCTCGCCAACTGGGCGCGAGACAAGGGGTACGGGATGAGCGAGCGCGCGGGCTACATCCCGGCGGCCGTAGGCGGGCAGAAGGTACACCTCGCGCACAGCGGCTTCATCTTCACGCCTAACGCTGAATCGATGGCCCGATGGCGTGGGTGGTGGCGGATCGTGCGCGCCGACCAGTGGGGCGTGTTTTTCGTCGGCGCGATCCTCGGCATGGTGCTGCCGGCGTTGCTCTACGTCACGTTCCTCCCTCGGGGGACCGAGATCCGCGGGCTCGGCATCGCGGCGGCACTCGCGCAGGCCGTGGGGTCGGCGGCCGGCCCGCTGCTCGCGGGTGCGATCGCGTTCCTTGGCGCCTGGATCCTGTTCAAGACGCAGCTCGACCAGATCGAGGGGATGACGCGCGCGATCACCGACATGCTGTGGACGGGGAGCAGCCGCGTGCGCACGTGGCGTGGCGGTGACGTGAGAGCGGTCTACTACCTGGTGCTGGCGGTGATCGTCGTGTGGGGGATCATCGCGCTGCGGCTCGCCCCGCCGATCGTCCTGCTGCAACTCGCGGCCAATGTGGCGAGCGCGGTCATGGTCGTGGCGTCACTGCACCTGCTCTACATCAATACACGACTCTTGCCGGCAGCGCTGCGGCCAGCGCTGTGGCGGCGGGCGGCACTCGTGGCGACGGCGGTGTTCTACGCGTTCTTCGTCACGTTGTCGGTGCGAAGCGTCCTCAACTAACCGGGAACAGGGAACAGGGAACAGGGAACAGGGAACAGGGAACGGGGAACCGGGGGTACGCGACCGGGCTCGATCCGGCGGCGTCGGCGCGCCATCGAGCAGACGCGGAGGACTACCTCCCTGGCGCGTGCCCCATGAGCGATACTCCGGATGGTATCGGTTCGGGTGCCGGTACGGCCGTGGTCGCAACGCGGGCGAGGGCCAGTGCGAGCGGTCGCCGCACCGATGGGACAGCACGGAGGTACACGTTTCGATGTGGCGTAGTCTGGCTCGTGTTGTCGCACTTGCCCTGCTGCTGTTCACGGGGGGCGTGGGTGTGTACAACGGTTTGAACGAGTGGCGGGACGTCACGAACGGGCTGCAGGCAGTGGTGACTGGTGGCGTGTTCGGCTATGGTGTGCTCGGGCTCGCGTCTGTTGCGGCGGCGCTCCGGCGGTGGCCGGCCACGCGGGGGCTCGTGGCAGCCTGGGGCGCTGACGTGACGATGGTCGCGACTCTGGCTCCGCTCGCGTATGGTGGTCCTGATGTGCCCCTCGGTGGTACTCTCGCCGGTGGAGCCGCGACCGCGCTCATCGCCGCCGGAGTCTGGTGGGCGACGGTTTCCACGGCGCGTCCGGCAATGTCGGGCGAGCCCGTACGACGATAGCCAGGAGTAGCGATGTCCGACTCGAAGATCGACCGACGTGAATTCGTGCGCACGACCGCGGTAGGACTCGCGACCGCGATTCCGGCCGTCCCGATGACTGCGTCGGCGTTGGATGCAGCGGGCGCCGAGCGGGCGCCCGAGGTTCTCATCCGCTCGGCAGTCAAGCCGCTCGTCATTGCCGACGCAAGCGGCATCCAGTACAAGAACGGCGGCACCGAGAGTGCCGTCGAGCGCGCGTTCCGCCTCATCACCGAGGGCAAGGACGTGCTCGACGCGCTCATTGCCGGCGTGAACATCCCCGAGCTCGACCCCGAGGAGACCGGCATCGGCTACGGGTCGCTGCCTAACGCAGATGGCGTAGTCCAGCTCGACGCGAGCTGCATGCACGGGCCCAAGCGTCGCGCCGGTGCGGTCGCAGCCATCGAAGGGGTGCGAACGCCCTCACTCGTCGCGCAGGCGGTGATGGACCAGACCGACCACCACCTTCTCGCCGGCAAGGGGGCCCAGGACTTCGCTCGCGCGCTCGGGTTCACGATCGAGGCCGACCTGAATACCGAGCGGTCGCGCCGCCTCTGGCTCGAGTGGCGACGGCGCATGGACCCCGACCACTGGCTCGACCCAGCGAAGCGCCAGATCCGCGAGAAAGACAAACACGAGAAGGATCCAGGCGACGCCGCGCTGTCATCCGCCATGGCGCGCCGCGACTTCGCGAGGCGCGCGGTGGACGCCGGCTGGTCGATGGTCGAGGACGGTCTCATCCCCGAAGGGAGCTTCTGGGGCACCATCAACTGCAACGGCATCAACGCGAACGGTGACATCTGCGGCGTGACGACGACGAGCGGGCTCGCGTGGAAGATCCCCGGTCGTGTGGGCGACTCGCCCATCCTCGGCGCCGGGCTCTACGTGGACAACGACGTCGGCGCCGCAGGATCGACCGGCCGCGGTGAAGCGAATCTGTACAACCTGTGCTCCTACCTGATCGTCGAGAGCATGCGCCGAGGCATGCACCCCAAGGATGCGGGGATGGAGGCGCTCAAGCGCATTCGGGCGAACACGGTGGAGACGCGGCTGCTGAACGCGCGCGGGCTCCCGAACTTCAACATCCGCTTCTTCGTGCTCGACAAGAAAGGGCAGCACGCCGGCGTCGCGATGTACAGCTCGGGAGAGAAGACGTTCTCGTTATGCACGGAGAAGGGCGCGGAGGCGCCGATGCTCGAGCCGCTGCTCCCCGGCAACCCGACGGACTGAATATGCCGGAGCGAGCGTGATGGCCTCGGCGGCACCGGCGCGTCACACCCTGCCCCCGTTCTGGCTGCTGCATGCCGGCGGTTGGCTGGCGTACGGCGTGGCCATGACCGTGTCGCGCGTCGGCATGTTCCCCCTGCGCTACATGATCGTGTCCAAGGGGCTGCTCATGGTCCTGGGCGTCGTGGTCAGCCTCGGCCTCCGGTACGTCTACCGTCCGCTCGTGCACCGCGGAACGTCGGTCGTCGCGCTGCTCGTCGTGAGCGTCGTGGCATCATACGTCGCGTCCGTGGCGTGGACGGCAGCGTCCAACGCGCTCGATTATCCGGTCACGACGGCGTTCGGCGTCCGCGGCGATTGGGGGCGCGGGCCGTTCAGGCCGTTCTACGGCGCCGTGTACAACGCGTTCACCCTGCTCGCGTGGAGCGTGCTGTACATCGGGATCCGTTACTACGCGGCGCTCCAGGCGGAGCGGGAGCGGTCGCTCCGGGCGGAGGCGGCGGCGCACCAGGCGCAGCTCGAGGCGCTTCGCTACCAGATCAACCCGCACTTCCTGTTCAACGCGCTCAACGCGGTATCGACGCTCGTGGCCGAGCGGCGGAACGACGAAGCCTCGAGGATGCTCGCGCGCGTAAGCGACTTTCTCCGCCTCACGCTCACGACGCCGGTGCGGGACGAAGTCCCGCTGGCGGAGGAGATCGACTACATCCGGCGCTACCTCGACATCGAGCGAGTCCGGTTCGATGATCGGCTTCGCACGGAGATCGACATCGCCGAGGACGCGTGGGAGGCTGCGGTACCGGCCTTCGTGCTGCAGCCCCTCATAGAGAATGCGGTGCGCTACGCGGTGGCGCCGCGCGAGGCCGGCGGGTCGATCGTCGTCGAGGCGGAGCGCTCGGGCGACGTGCTGCGCGTGTCGGTCGTCGATGACGGACCGGGTGTTCGCGAGGCCGCGAGCGGAAACGGTGCAGCGAAAATCGGCCTGGCCAACACGCGCGAGCGGTTGCGTCAGCTGTATGGTGATCGCGGGCGATTCGAGTTGGTGGAGGCGAGCGGCGGCGGTACGCGGGCGACGATCGAGATACCGTACGCCCGCGTTCGGCCGAGTGGCGCTCGGATGCCCGGTCCCGAGCCCGTCGTGGCGTCGGCGCCAGAAGCTGTCCTGGACGCTCGTTAGGGAAGCATCGCCGGGTGATTCGTGCCCTCATCGTCGATGACGAGCCGCTCGCTCGGCGCGGCATCCGCGCTCGGCTCGCGCGCGCGACCGACTACACGGTCGTGGCGGAGTGCGCGAGCGGCCGAGAGGCCGTCTCCGCGATCCGCGACCATCGGCCGGACGTCGTGTTCCTCGATGTCCAGATGCCGGGCATCGACGGCTTCGGCGTGATCCGCGAGCTCGGCGCGGATCGCATGCCCGTCGTCATCTTCGTCACCGCCTACGACACGCATGCCCTGCGCGCGTTCGAAGCGCACGCGCTCGACTATTTGCTGAAGCCCATCGACGACGACCGGTTCGCGGCGGCGGTGGCGCGCGCGCGTCGTCGCGTCGCCGAGCGTGACGAGAGCGTCGTGGCGCGGCGGCTCGTCGCGCTCATGCAGGAAGTCGGGGCAACGGTCGATGGCTCGCTGCCGGTGCGCGGCGGGCGCACGGACCCCCCCGCTGCGGCGGGGCCGGGTCGGATCGTCGTGCGCGACCGGGACCGCGTCCTCCTCATCGACGTCGCCGACATCGACTGGGTAGGCGCCGACGGCGACTACGTGCGCGTTCATGCCGCCGGCAAGAGCCACCTGCTGCGTGACACGATGGCGGCGATGGAGGAACGGCTCGACCCCGCGACCTTCGTCCGGATTCATCGCTCGACGATCGTGAACGTCGATCGTATCCGCGAGCTGCGGCCGTACTCGAGCCGGGAGTACTCGGTGATCTTGCGCGACGGGACGCGTCTTCGGCTCAGCCGCCGGTTCCGTGACCGGCTCCGCGCGCAGCTCGGGGGCGAGCTCTAGCGCCCGATCGCGTGTTGCCCGCTCATCGCGGCGGGGAGCCCGCTTGTCGCGCGGGAGGCGCGCGCGGTCTCCGCGCGAGAGCATCTCGGCGCCTACCCGCGTAG
>DASURJ010000170.1:0-2065 GCA_036280115.1 Gemmatimonadaceae bacterium | reverse complement strand
ATCGCACAGGCCGCCCAGGCGCCGCGCCTGTCCCGGCAGCGACGGGCCCAGGGTGGACGTCGCCCCCCCCGCCGGGTATGCGCCCTCGGCGACGACCACGATGGAGAAGTGCCGGCCGGCGCGATCGCGCGCGAGGATCTTCTCGCAGACCTTCTCGATGTCGTACGGGATCTCGGGGATGAGGATGACGTCGGCGGTGCCGGCGAGACCGGAATGCAGCGCGATGAAGCCGGCTTCGCGACCCATCACCTCCATCACGATGACGCGGTCGTGGCTCTCCGCGGTGGTATGCAGGCGGTCGATCGCCTCGAGCGCGGTATTGACGGCCGTGTCGAAGCCGAAGGTGGTGATGGTGCCGCTCACGTCGTTGTCGATCGTCTTCGGCACGCCCACGATCTTCATGCCCTTGTCGCACAGGCGCCTGGCGATGGCGAGCGACCCGTCGCCGCCGATGGAGATGATCGCGTCGATCCCGAGCTGGCGGGCGTTCTCCAGCAGCTCGTCGGAGCGGTCGATCTCCTCGTAAGTGCCGTCGCCCCGGGGGATCGGATAATGGAACGGGTTTCCGCGATTGGTGGTGCGCAGGATGGTCCCGCCGAGGTGCGCGATGCCGCGCACGGAGTCGCGCGTGAGGATCACGACCTCGTCCTCGCCCAACAGTCCGGCGAAGCCGCGCTTGATGCCGAGCACCTCCCAGCCGCGATGGATCGCGGACAGCACTGCGGCGCGGATGACGGCGTTCAGCCCCGGCGCGTCACCCCCGCCCGTCGAAATCGCAATTCGCATGTCGTCGTCGAAAGAGACCGGCGTGAAGCGCGACGCTCCACGTCGTCAGGCCGAGCCGAGCAGTCGCAGCACTTCGCCCGGCTCGGCGTGGCGGCGCAGCACCGACTTCTGAAAGACGGGCGTGCCGTCGCGCACCACCTCGAACCGTCCGCCCGAGGACGGGATCAGCTCCACGGTCGCGTCAGGCAGCGCAGACCGGATTTCGGCCGCCAGCCTGGCGGCCCGGGGCTCGTAGCTTCAAACCGTGCAGTACTCGATGGTGATCCTCATGGTCGGAAGATAAGCGGGTTCGAGGAAACCGGACTGGCGATCCGGCCGGTCGGACTGCAGCCGGCCAACGAGCGGTTTCGCCAGCGAGGCGTCCACGAGCCGGGACTCATCGATCCTCGGAATCGGCAGCGGGTGGTGCGCGCCGGCCCGCATCCAGGGCGTTCCAGTTCGCCATGGCGTTGAGCACGAGTGCGAAGGTGCCGTGCGTCTGCCAGCGCCACATCGGGCGAATGCCGAAGAGGACCACGTGCCCCTGGCCCAGCGGCGCATCCACTACCACCGCGCGCCCCGCCATCTCGTCGCCGTTGTTCAGCGTTCCCGAGACGAGCAGCGAGTCCGCCTTCTCGTGCATGCGGAGAATGACGCGTGGGCGCAGTCGCGCCTGTTGCGCCTCCATCTCGCGATTCCGGAGGCTCTCGATGGTGCCGCCCCCGCCCCCGCCCCCCGGACCGCCCTGACCGGTCTGTACGTTGAGCAGTGGCGCCTGGTTGAAGTACACGGGGAAGGTGCGCTGGTCATAGCCGTAGAGGATGGGATTCTCGCGCGTCACGGCCTGCGCGCGATACACCGACCCGCGCGCGAAGAGGCGCGGCGTCGGGGCCACGCTCACCGCCGGCGTGAGGCCGAAGTCGATCGGCACGCGCACGGAATTGCCCTCGGTCACGAGCAGGCCGCCGCGCTCCACGAACCGGCGCAGCGCGGCGAGCCCCTCGAGGCCCATCGCCTTCCGCACGTCATCGGTCTCGTCCAGCCACGCGCGCCCCGAGGCATCCACGAACTTCCCGAGGTGCGGCGTCTCCTCCGTCTTCTTCCAGGGAATCGGCGGACCCACGAGCGGACGGCCGTTCACGATGGTCTGTACGTTGCCGCTCACGTGCGGGAACACCACGACGTCGTAGGCGTCGAGCGCGCCCGGGTTCGCGAGCGCCTGGTCGGACATGTAGGTGTACGGCACTCCCATGTAGTCGAACGCGAAGCGCCACCACCCCTCGTTCTGGGTCTCGATCCA
>DASURJ010000169.1:0-2951 GCA_036280115.1 Gemmatimonadaceae bacterium | reverse complement strand
CTCGTACGTACACGACCCGGGCCTCGCCGATCGGGTGCGCCAGATGCACATCGTGCTCGAGAGCGATGCGGATCGCATGCGAAAGGAGTGCGCACTGCTCGAGACGCTCGGCGACCTCGTGCTGCGCCACAGCTCGGCGCCGGATACCCAACGCGCCGCGTTTCCGGCCCCGCGGTCGAGCGCCGCGCTACGGCGCGTGCGAGAGCTGCTGGATGCGGAGTACGCGCGCACGGTGACGATCGGCGAGCTGGCTCGCGAGGCGGGACTCAGCAGCTTCCATCTCATCCGCGTCTTTCGCGCGTCATTCGGCCTGCCGCCTTACAAGTACCTGGAGCAGGTGCGGATCCACCAGGCCCGTCGCCTGATCCGGGGCGGATACCCACTCACGCACGTCGTTCACGCGACGGGCTTTTCCGACCAGAGTCATCTCACGCGCTACTTCAAGCGGATCGTCGGGGTGACGCCGGGAAGCTACGCTCGGGCCGTCGCGCGACCCGCGGCGGAGCGCGTCGCTTAGCGACGTAAGGGGTCAGAGTCCTAACGCATCGTTCTGTTGCGGAGCAACAGAACGATGCGTTAGGACTCTGACCCCCAACACATCGAATCGTTCCGGCATATGAACCGTATCCTGCACCTAGCGTCGTTGATTGCCACGACCGCCTGCGCGAGTGCCTCACTGGCGAGCGCGCAGTCCGGTCCCTCGCCGGCTCGCAACGACCCCGCCGAGGAGCGCGCCGTGCTCGCGGTCGTCCAGCGGATGTTCGACGCCATGCGCACCAGGGACACCGCGGCGTTCCGCGAGATCTTCGAGCCGAACGCGAGGCTCGTCGGGATGCGCACCCGGCAGAACGGCGAGCAGGTCGTCCAGGCAATCACCTGGGAGCGCTTCGGCTCGATGATGGCCGGCGACACTCGGGGCACCTGGATCGAGCGCGCGTTCAACCCCGACGTGCGGATTCGCGGCACGCTCGCGACGGTCTGGGCCGAGTACGACTTCCACTTCGGGCAGAAACCGAGTCATTGCGGCGTGGACGCCGTCCAGCTGCTCAGGACGCCCGCCGGATGGAAGATCGTGTCGATCGCCGACACGTACGAGACGACCGGCTGCCCGACCCGCGACGTTCCGCGTTAGGCCGTCGGGCGAAGGAGTGCCGATGCCCGGAGGCGGCTCACCTTGAGCTTCGCCCCGCTGTGCAGGATGGCAATGTAGTCGCCGCCGAACCACGGCTGGACCTCGCGAATCCGCTCCACGTTGACGATCACCGAGCGGTGGATCCGAACGAACCGCTTGGGGTCGAGCCCCTCGGCGAGCGCCGTGATCGCGGCGCGCACGCGATGCGTCGTCTCGCCGACGTGCAGCACCATGTAGTTGCCGTCCGCCTCGATCCAGTCCACGTCGACCGCCTGAACGAACCGCACGCGTCCGTTCGACCGCACGGCGAACCGCGCAATGTATGATGACACCCCAGTCCGCCCGGCGACTCCCGATGTGGTAGCCTCGGCTGCCGCCGCCTGCCCGGCCGGGTCGCCCCCGGCGCCCGACAGGGGAACGGTGTGCGGTGGCGCGTTGGCCGCGTCCCCCTGCCAGTCGCGGACGAACGCGGCGAGACGACGCCCGAGCTCACCATGCCGGCGCTCGCTCAACGTGGCGCGGGCACGATCGACGGCCGCGAGCAGCCGCTCGTCCGAGAACGGCTTCAGCACGTAGTCGAGCGCATTCACCTCGAACGCGCGAATCGCATGGGCGTCGTACGCGGTAACGAAGACCACGACCGGCATCGCCGCCGCATCGAGTTGCTGGAGCATCGTGAAGCCGTCGAGCCCCGGCATCTGCACGTCGAGGAACACGACGTCCGGACCATGCTCGCGGATCGCCGCGACGGCAGACGACCCGTCGCCGCATTCGGCGACAATGTTCACGTCCGGGTCGGTCTGGAGCGCAATCCGCATGCAGTCGCGGGCGAGCGGCTCATCGTCGATGATGGCGACGCGAAGCGTAGAGACAGAGGGAGCAGCGTTCATATCAAGCACCAACGGCGAGAGTGTTCGACGCTTGCTGCGCCGTGTGGAATGGCACGAGCACGCGGGCGCGGACACCGCCACCCGGTGCGTCGGCGACGTCGAGCGTCGCGGCGCCGTCGCCGTACAGCTCGGCGAGCCGTGCGCGTGTGTTCGAGAGGCCGATCCCCTCCCGCGTCACCGTACCATCGTTAGGCCCGAGCCCATCACCGCTGTCACGAACCACGAGCTCGAGATGGAGGCCGGAGCGCCGCGCCGCGACCCTGAGCGAGGCCGGGCCCGGCCGACGCGCGATCCCGTGTCGCAACGCGTTCTCGACGAGCGGCTGCAGGATGAGCGGCGGCACCAGCGCCGTGCGAACGTCGGGGTCGATGTCCCACGACACCCGCAGGCGATCCCCGAAACGCACCAGCTCGATGTCGAGGAACCGGCCGAGGTAGATGAGCTCGTCGGCCAGTGGAATCTCGGCAGGCATGTCACGATCGAGCGTCGTGCGGAGCAGGTCGCTGAGGCGCGCCAGCATATCGATCGCGCCATCGTGCTCGCGCCGTCGAACCAGCCCGGCCACGGCGTTGAGCGCGTTGAACAGGAAGTGCGGATTCAGTTCCATCCGCAGCGCGTGAATGCGCGCCTCGGCAAGACTGAGCTGGAGGCGTGCGGCGCGCGATTCCATCTGCGCCGCCGCCAGGGCGAGGCGTCTGAAGCGGGTGAAGTACTCGACGGCGTAGTACACGCTGATCGCGCCACCGTAGATGATGATGTCCGTGGCGAGGTGTCGGGTCATGAACACATTGATCTGTTGGGCCATCGTCGGGCCCCAGCTCGTCGGGCCCACGGCCGCGTAATACGCCGCGCCGAACACGATGATGTGTCCGACCGACAGCACCACGGCGACGGCCGTGTGGACCGCAGCGTTCTGGACCCACCGGCTC
>DASURJ010000168.1:0-5380 GCA_036280115.1 Gemmatimonadaceae bacterium | reverse complement strand
CGTCGGGTCGTAGGCCGACTTGATCCTCGCCAGGCGATCCCACGTCGCACCCGGGTAGGCCGCGTGAATGCGAGCCTCGCCGTCGTCGGTCAGGAAGCCGACGTACGCCGAGTCGTCGTTAGGCTGCAGCGCCCGCGCGAGCTCGGTGGCCCACGCCCGGCGTGCTGCCCGATCGGCCTCACCCTGAATGAACGCCGCGACGTTCACGAGCATCGGCTTCGACCGATGCGCGAACGCCGTCGCGTCCGCCGGAACACGCCCCATCGCGCCACCGAGCGCGCGAAGCTGGGTAACACGCATCCCGTCCGACTTCGACAGCGAGTCGAAGATCGTCCGCGCCTTCGACGCGTCGATCCCGTCCACGAATAGCGTCCGAGCCACGGCGTTCGGGCGGTAGTTCGGATCCTCCGGTGGGTACATGGCCGCATACGGCCCCGGCTTGACCATATCCGCGAGCGGCGTCGCCAGCGCTCGGAACGGCGCGAGCGCCCGCGACGCCGACTCGTCGTCGCCAGCGAACGCCATCATCGCGAAGATGACGAGTTGCCCGTGGACCTCTGCCGGGAGGAACGGCATCGGCGGCGCGGGCATCACGTTTCCGATCGTCGAGAGCTCGTCGGGCGCCGCCAACGCGGCCGCGGCAAACCCGGCGATCGTCTCCGGCGTTGCCGGCAGGACGAGAATGCCGCCGGTGAACTGCCTCAGCTCGTGCAGCCGGTACTTGAGCCGGGTGACGACGCCAAAGTTGCCGCCGCCCCCGCGGATCGCCCAGAAGAGATCGGGATGGTGCTCTTCGTCCACTCGAAGATGACGCCCGTCGGCCGTCACGATCTCGGCCGCCAGCACCGCGTCGATCGTCATCCCGAATTTCCGCACGAGAAAGCCGATGCCCCCGCCAAGGGTGATGCCACCGACGCCGACGGAACCGGCATCCCCGAAGCCGATGACGAGCCCGTACGCAGCCAGCGCCTGGGTGACCTGCAGCGCTGTCGCGCCGGTCTCCACCCACGCCGTACGGGCGTCGGGGTCGACCTCGATCTTCGACATCTCCCGGAGGTCGATCACGATGCCTCCGTCGGTCGTGCTGTGCCCGACGATGCTGTGCCCGCCGCTGCGCACGGCCAGCTCATACCCTTCGTTGCGGGCTTTCGCGATCACGCGACGCACGTCGTCGACTCCAGAGACGCGTGCGATCACACTCGGCCGTTTGTCGATGCCGCCGTAAAAGACGGTCCGGGCCTGGTCGTATGCAGGGTCGTCGGGTGTGATGACGCGCCCCTTCAGCTCGGAAAGATCCCCGAGAGAGGGGCGTGTGGTTTCGGTCGATGATGCCATGGGTGAGTCCTTTCAGAAGTTCGGTTTGCCTTTGCGACCCGACTGTCACACCGGGCCGGGTGCCGCGAAGCGGGCGATGGGAGATCGCCGGGCGCTCGTACGCCCGCCCATCACAATGACGTCGTTCCACGCGAGGCCAATTCGACACCGAGCGCGAACTGGCGGGCAATCGTTACGTGGCGCTCGAGGCTGCTTTGGATCGCGGCGCAATGGACGGAGAGTACCGCAGTGCCCGGCGCCAGCCGGTTCCGTCACGCGGGGACGCGCATATACCGGCGCCCACCACCGCCAGGGCGCCGGCGCCTGCAATCGGCGCGCCCCTACGCCTCCGGAAACGACGGGCTCGACACCCGTCCCGCGTCACTCGGAGCGCAGCGCAATGTTCGGGTCGACGCGGGCGGCACGCAGTGCCGGCACCAGGCTCGCCGCCAGCGCGGCCACAACGAGCGCCAGCGCGACGCCCACGAACACGGCCGGATCACTCGGTGAGACGTCGAACAGGAGTGGCGCCACGAACCGGCCCGACCAGAGCGTCACCACCACGCCGAGCGCAATGCCGGCGAGTGTCACGCCCAGCCCATCACGCACGATCAGCCTAACGATGTCACGTCCGCGGGCGCCGAGCGCGCTGCGCACGCCCATCTCATGCGTCCGCTGCGTGACGCTGTACGCGAGCACGCCATAGAGTCCGACCACCCCGAGCGCCAGCGCGAGACCGCCGAAGACCGCGAACATCGTCGCGCCGAGTCGCCACGATCGTCGCTGCGCGCCCACAATGTCGGCGAACGGCGTGACCACCACGTACGATGCACCCGGCATCGCACGCTGAAGCGAACGGCGCACGGTTTCCAGAGACGCGCGCGCATCGCCACGAGTCCGCACGAACAGTCCGCAACAGCGCGGATTGAACTGCGCGGAGGGCAGGTAGTAGTACAGGCTCGCGTTACCCACGAGAGTCTGTGCACGAATGTCTTCGGCGATGCCGACCACCGTCGTACAAGGGAGCGGGCCGGGGTCGAACGCGTCGCGCCCACCGCCACGCGTGTTCACCTTGATGCAGGCGCCGACGGGGTCCCGGCCCGGCCAGAGCGCGCGCGCCATTGACTCGCTGACCACGACCACGGGAGGCGCGTCGCGCATATCGGCATCGGTGATCCCGCGCCCGCGAAGAATGCGCGTCCCCATGGTCGCGAAGTAATCCGGTGACACGGCGTTGAGGTCGAAGGACCCGAAGCGCGCGAGGCTGTCGACACCATCGACGTGGAGTCCGGCGCTCCACGTGCTCCAGAACGGAATCGCGGCCTGCAGGCTCGCGTATTCCACTCCAGGGATCGTCTTCGCTTCCTCCAGAAGACGCGCCCGCAACGCGACGGTCGCGGCGCTGTCGAGCTCGACGCCACGCATGTTGAGCGACACGACGAGTACCGGATCGACGTCGTAGCCCAGGCGAATCGCGTTCACGTTTCGCAGGCTCCGGACGAAGAGCCCCGCACCTACCAGGAGCACGACCGTCAGTGCGCTCTGAAGCACGAGCAGCGCGTAGCCGCCTCCCGAGCGTCGATACCCGGCACGAGCGCCGGTGCGCAGGTCCGCAGTGAGATCGACGTGCCGAACCTGGAGAATGGGAGCGAGCCCGGCGAGTACGCCGACGCCCACCGACACACCCGTGGCGAACACGAGCGTCCTCGGATCGACAAGCTGACTCGGCGCGCGCTGACCGAGCAGCGCCACGCCAAGTACCGATGCGCTCCAGCGCGCGAGGAGCACTCCCAGGGCACCGCCCGCGACTGCGAGCACGAGCGTCTCGATGAGCAGTTGCGACGCCAGGCGCCAACGGCTCACGCCGAGCGCCAGGCGCAGCGCGATCTCGCGTCGACGCCTCAGCGCACGAGCGAGGAGCAGGTTGACGACGTTCGTGCAGGCGACCAGCAGTACGATGATGGACACGCCGCCGAGCCACGCCGCCACCTTGCCCGTACTCGACGCCGTCGGCCCCCGGTCGACGAGAATCGGGCCGACGATCGCACGCGGTCGCGCTTCACTCGCGGGCGGCACGCTCGGGTCTTCAGCGCGCTGTTGCTCGTAGCTTCGCGCAAAGACGCTCGTGAGATCGGCGTTCGCCTGCTGCACCGAGACACCCGGCTTGTGCCTGACGATGGGCTGCATCCATCCCCAGCGGTACGTCTGCCACCAGGCCCGCGGGCGCCCGCGCGAGGCCGGATCGTTGCCGGCATAGCTCGTAATCGGGATGAACGCCGCCGGTGGCTGGTCGGGCCAGAGTCCCACGAAGCCGGGGGTAGCGACTCCAATGACGGTGTACACCGCGGACCCGATCTGCAGGGTGCTGCCTAACACGTCGCGGCGCTCGCCGAGCTGCGTCTGCCAGAACGCGTGGCTCACGACGACGACGGGCGTGCCGGCGGGCGGACGGTCCTCGTCCGGCGTGAAGTACCGGCCGAGCAGAGGCGGTGCATCGAAGAGCTCGAAGAAGTCCGCGCTCACCGCTCCGATCCGCATCTCGCGGACCGATTCACCGGTGCCCACCGCCATGTTACGTGCCGAGACCCCCGCCACGACGTCGAACGAGCGCGTCATGGTGTCGAGATCCGTGAAACGGGCGTAATGGCCCCCGCAGCACGTGCTCTCGACGCCGCGGTCCGTCCGATAGAGATGGACGCGGTGAACGAGGTCCGGGGACTCGAGGAGTGGCGGCGGCCGGAAGAGCAGCCGATCCACGAGGCTGAACATCGTGGCGTTCGCGCCGATGCCGAGGGCGAGTGTCCCGAGCACGGTCATCGTGAATCCCGGGGTCGCGCGAAGACCACGCAGCGTGTGGCGCGTGTCGCGCCAGGTGTTCTCCAGCAGCATGGCGATGGGACACGCACGCGGCCGGGATGGTTTGGCCAGACCAAAACGGCGTACAACTCCAAGGGCGCAGGGGCCTGCGCCTTTATGGTTCGCGCACGTTTGCCTACAACCCTCGTACGATTACGAATTGTTGCCCATTGGCCGAAACATCGTACATGGTGTTGGGGCCGGCCTGATACGGTGCGCGGAACAATACGGTCCTGGCGCCAATCGGTGGTGGTGCGTCGCCCGACGCCGCGCCGAGCTGCACGGCGACCAGCGCTCCGTCGGTCCAGTAGTACAGCTCGCGCCCGTCGCCTCGCCACACCGGGTGCATGCCCCCACCTAGCGATACAGCCACGCGCCGGATCGGCCGCGGGTAGGAATCCAGGTACACCTCCGCCTGCCCCGACTCGTCGGACGTGTACGCCACCCAGCGCCCGTCCGGCGACACGCGTGCCGCCGTCTCTTCCGCCGGCGTCGCCGCGTACGGCCAGGCCGGCGAGCCGTCCGTCGGCTGCACGACGATATCCCGCCGGTTGCGGCCGCCCTCGTCCGTGACGAGGAGCGCGCTGCCATCGCGTAGCCAGTCGCTCGGGAACTGCGTCCCCGCGCGCCGCGCGAGCACACGCGCCTCGCCGCCACCGGCCGGCCGTACCAGCACGTCCTTCCCGTCATCTGCGCTCGCAGAGTAGACAATACTCGCGCCGTCCCGGCTCCACTGCGGGTCGTTGCTGTCCGAGTCGTCATCGGTGAGACGGCGCGTCGTCCCCGTCTCGAAATCCGTCACCCAGAGGTCGCTGGTGTTGCGGCCGGAGCCGAACGCGCCGTAGGCCACGCGACGTCCGTCAGGCGAGATGCGCGGGGTCCAGGGACGATTCGCCGGGATCCCGCGCTGTTGACGCCCGGAGCGGTCGACCACCACGAGCTGCGCCTCGTGCGACGCCCACGGCGATGCGTCGGTACTCGCGCGGCTCGCGTCGATCTGCGGCGTTGTCGGTGCCGCGTCCGGGCCTTGCGTGCGGGCGAGCGCCCAGCCGCCCACGAGGCCAATGACGAGCATGACGACGGCGACCACCACAGCCGTCCGCGCTGGCACCATGCGGCCCGACGGACGTTCGACGCGCGGTTCGCCGCCTAACGTTCCCGTTTGCCCTTCCGCATCACCGGGTGCCCCCGCGAGCGCGGCCGCGAACGC
>DASURJ010000167.1:0-3646 GCA_036280115.1 Gemmatimonadaceae bacterium | reverse complement strand
CTGCTCGCCCTCCTGCGCACGGCGCTCGCCCACGAGGAGGGCCCGGTCGCGTTGCGGTATCCGCGCGCCGCCGTCCCGGCTCCGCCTCCGCCGATGGCCGACGTCGAGCCCGTGCCGTACGGCACCTGGGAAGTCGTTAGGCAGGCGCGGAGCGGGGCCGAGGTGGCCATCCTCGCCGTCGGGACCATGGTCCTTCCCGCGCTCGAGGCGGCGACGTCGCTCGCGGCGGACGGGCTCGATGTCACCGTGGTGAACTGCCGCTTCCTCAAGCCGTACGACGAGATCACGCTCGCCGCGGTGATGTCCGGCCATCGCCGACTCCTCGTCGTCGAGGAAGGCACCGTCGTGAATGGCTTCGGCGCGTACATGGCGTCGGTCGTTCAGCGCCTCGACCCCGACGTCCGCGTGGCCGTTCACGGCGTCCCCGATCGCATCGTCTACGCCGCCCCCCGTGCGCGCCAGCTCGCGGCGTGCGGTCTGGACGCCGCGGGCATCGCCGCACGCGTCCGCGCCCTCCACGAAAGCGAGGCCCTCACCGGGTGATCCGTCTCGGAGTCGTTGGCCACAAGGGATACGACGGCCTCGCCGACATCGTCCGCTGCGTCTTTCGGCTCGCACCCGAGCTCGGCCTCGAGCCCATCTTCGAGCCCGATCTCCTCGACGTCGCCCCGGGGTGCGGCCGGCTCGAGGCGAAGACCGAGATCGATGCGCTCCTGACGCTCGGCGGCGACGGCACGTTGCTTCGCGGAGCCCGGCTCCTGGCCGGACGCCCCGTGCCGATTCTCGGTATCAACCTCGGCCGACTCGGTTTTCTCACCAGCTGCGGTCGAGACGAGACCGAGCTGGCCCTCAGACGGCTGGCGGCAGGCGATTACCTGGCGGAGCGACGCATGCAGCTCGAGGCTCGATCGCTCGACGGTGCGGGCGGCGTTCGAAAACGGTGGTTCGCGTTGAACGACGTCGTCCTGCACAAGGGCGGCTTCGCGCGCGTGCTCCATCTCAGCGTGTCGGCGGACGGTGATCCCGTCGGCACGTACGCGGCCGACGGCATCGTCTTCTCCACGCCCACCGGCTCCACCGCGTACAGTTTGTCCGCGGGCGGGCCGGTCGTCATGCCGACGCTCGAGTCCATTCTCCTCACGCCGATCTCGGCACACACACTGGCGATTCGGCCGCTCGTGCTCGCGGCCGACGTCGAGCTTCGCGTGCAGGCCGACGACGGCCCCGAGGAGCTGCTCGTCACCGTGGATGGACAGGTGGGGACGACGTTTGCCGTGGGTGAGACGCTACTCGTCAGGCGGGCCGACCGCTACGCGCTGATCGTACGCTTCCCGGGGTCCTCGTTCTTCTCGGTGCTCACGCGCAAGCTCGGGTGGAGCGGGCTGGCCGATCGGGAAGGGAAGGGGTGATGCTCACCGAGCTGCGCATCAAGAACTTCGCGATCATCGAGTCGCTGACGCTCCCGCTGGCCCCTGGGTTCAACGTCCTCTCGGGTGAGACGGGAGCAGGGAAATCCATCATCGTCGGCGCGCTCGGCCTGTTGCTCGGCGAACGGGCGAGTGGCGACCTGATTCGAACGGGCGCCGACCGTGCCGTGGTCGAGGGCGTCTTCGATATCGCCGCACACAAATCCATCGCGGCCGTGCTCGACGAACGCGGCATCGACATCGACGACGGCACGGTCGTGCTGCGTCGCGAGGTCTCGGCGAGCGGTCGTGCGCGCGCCTGGGTGAACGGGACCACGGTCACCGCCGGCGTCCTCGCGGAGATCGGCCGTCTCCTCGTCAACCTGCACGGGCAGCACGAGGCCCAGACGTTGCTCGATCCCGACGCGCAGCGGTCGATTCTCGACGCGTTCGGCGGCGCAAGCGAGCACGCGGCGCACATGCGATCGGCGTTCGAGGCACTCGCCGCGGTGCGAAAGGAGATTCAGACACTCGAGTCCCGCCGCGCCGACGCCGAACGCCGCGCTGACTACCTGCGGCACGTCGTTCAGGAGATCGATAGCGCGCGACTCGTGGCCGGCGAGGACGAGCGCCTCGAGGAGGAGGCCCGGCGGCTCGAGCACGCGGAGGACCTGCGCTCGCTCGCGCAGGGCATGACGAACGCGCTCGAGGGCGACGAGGATGCCGTCCTGCATCGGCTCGCGGCCGTGCAGCGTGCCCTCGCGAGCATTCAGCGGATCGACCCCTCGTTGTCTCGTCTCCAGGAGACGTTCGACGCCGCGTTCTACGGACTCGAGGAGCTCTCACGCGAGCTCGTGGCGTACGAGGCTGGGGTCGAGCTCGACCCGGAGCGGCTCGCCGACGTCGAGCGCCGGCGTGACCTGATCTTCCGCCTAACGAAGAAGTACGGGCCGGCACTGGCGGACGTGCTCGAGACCGCACAACGGGCGCGGGCAGAGCTCGACCTCGTGGATTCGGCGGCGTTCGACATCCGGCAGCTCCACGAGCGGGAGCGCGCGGCCGCCGAGCGCGTCGCCGAAGCGGCCGCGACGCTCACCGAGCTACGGACCACCGCCGCGGATCGGCTCGCGCGCGCGGTTGACCAGGTGCTCCCGGATCTCGGGATCCCCGATGGGCGCTTCACGGCAGCGCTCCTCCGGCGCGGCGAGGTCGGGCCGGCGGGTGCGGAAGACGTCGAGTTCCGCGTCGCGCTCAACGTGGGGCACGAGGCACGCGCGCTCGCGCGCGTCGCGTCAGGCGGCGAGCTCTCGCGCGTGATGCTGGCTCTGAAAACGATTCTCGCCCGGCTGGACCACGTGCCGACGCTCGTGTTCGACGAGGTCGACGCCGGGATCGGCGGTCGCGTGGGGCTGCAGGTGGGGGAGACGATGCGGCGCGTCGCCGCCCACCATCAGGTCTTCGCCATCTCGCACCTGCCGCAGATTGCCGCGAGAGCGCACCACCACATACTCGTCACCAAGGGTGCCCGGGCGGGGGTCACGACTGCCGACACCCACGTCCTCGAAAGCGATGAACGCGTGCTCGAGATCGCACGGATGCTCGGCGGCGACCCCGAGAGCGATGTGAGTCAGGCTCACGCCCGCGAGCTCCTCGCGACGGCCGCGGTTCCCGAGCCATCCCGCCCGGCACGCCGCTCACGGAAACGTTAGGTCCCCGCCGTCCGCCCTTCGCCGTCCGCGCTTCGCCGTCCGCGCTTCACCGTCCGCACTTCGCCGTTCGCCGTTCGCACTTCGCCGTTCGCACTTCGCCGTTCGCACTTCGCCGTTCGCCTTACCGTAGAGGCGCCCCAAACATCCTCGCGTAATACCGAACCTGCACCTGCGACGCGAATCGCTTCGGCGCGTAACCGGATCCGCTGACCACCTGCGTGTGAAAGAGATGCACCTCGATCGGCAGCCGCGCGCGCCCTCGATCGAACGCGCGGAGCGTCGAGAACGAGAGCCCCGTGCCGACCCGCTGCTCGGTCAGTTCGGTATCGACGCCTAACACGCGCGCGTCGAGCATCACCGGTTCGCCGTCGGCATCCTCGACCGTGAACGTGCCGGTGTACGTGTCCTCTGCCTTCCGGCGATACGTCCACTGCGCGGAGAGCGACAGGTAATCGTTGTACACGTATCGAGGCGTCGCCTCGATCTCGACGTAGTCGCCGAGGTCGCGCCCCACCTCCTGCTCGCGGAACG
>DASURJ010000166.1:0-7864 GCA_036280115.1 Gemmatimonadaceae bacterium | reverse complement strand
GGAAGCTCGTTCCGCGCGCCGCGACGGCCGCGTGGAGGACGTCGCGGAGCGCCGTATGGAGACGCGCGCGCTCGTCGGCGGTCAGCGATGCCGCCGGCCGTGATGGGTCCAACCCCGAGTGCCAGAGGGCTTCGTTCGCGTAGATGTTGCCCACCCCGACGAGTCGCCGTTGGTCCATGAGGACGCGTTTTACTGGCTGGCGCGACGCCCGAAGAATGGCCGATAGGCGGTCGAGCGTAAAGTCTTCCGTGAGTGGCTCGTCACCGAGGGCGTCCGCATAACGCGAGAACCGCTGCGCGCTCATCAGGCTGACGGTGCCGAGGCGACGGATGTCGCGGTAGTGGAGTGAGCGGCCGTCGTCCAAGGCGAGCTCGACCGTCGAATAACGCCGCTCACTGTCGGGCAAACTCCCCGCAACATCGATCAGCAACGCGCCGGTGAACCGCGGTTGGACGACGATCCGGTCGTTCGACGAAAGGTCCAGCACAACGAGCTTTGCTCGGCGCCAGACTCGAACGATCGTCGTGCCACGAACACGGCGCCGGAACTCCGCGGCCGTCACCTCCCGCAGGACGTCGGGGCGGGTGACGCGCGCTTCAATGATCGTACTGCCGGCAATCGCGGCGTTCAGGTCGCGCGCGATCGTTTCCGTTTCAGGTAGCTCTGGCACGACGGGCCGACTCGCGCCACCCGATATCGCCGCGATACTGCTTGCCGGTGAACTCGACCGCCGCCGCGTACTCCGCGCTCGCCCGTTGAGCCGCGTCGAACGAGTCCGCGACGGCGGTTGCCGCGAGGACGCGCCCACCGGCTGTCACGAGCTCGCCCGCGGCGTTTCGCGCGGTGCCGGCGTGGAAGGCGATGACGCCATCGCGAGCGCGCGGGAGGGAAATGACGTCACCAGTCCGAGGCGATTCGGGATATCCCGCGGCAGCGACAACCGTCGTCACGGCAAACGAGCGGGACCAGGTGAGCGGTGACACGCCACCGAGGCCATCGCCCGAAGCAGTAGCGACCATGACGTCCAGGAGCGAGCTCTCGAGCAGCGGCAGGAGCGCCTGCGTTTCCGGATCGCCGAACCGGCAGTTGAATTCCACGACCTTCGGGCCATCGCCCGTGATCATGAGGCCCGCGTAGAGCAGCCCGGAAAACGGCGCGCCTCGCGCGCGCAGCGCGGCGAGCGTCGGCTCGATCACTCGCGACGCGGCGGTCGACACCACGCCTGGCGTGCCGATCGCGACCGGCGCGTAGGCCCCCATTCCGCCCGTGTTCGGGCCCGCGTCGCCGGCGAACAGGCGCTTGTGGTCCTGGGCGGGCAACATCGTGACGAACCGTTCGCCGTCCGTTATCGCGAACAGCGAGAGCTCCTCGCCTTCCATGAACTCCTCGACGAGGATCTCGCTTCCCGCGTCGCCGAGCGTTCGCTCGAGGAGCATCCGGTCGATTGCGACGCACGCCTCGTCGACGGTGGAGCATACGACGACGCCCTTACCCGCAGCGAGCCCCGTGGCCTTGATGACGACAGGCGCGCCGAGCTCCGCGACCGCCTGACGAGCCGCCGCGGCGTCGGAGTGGTGGGACGCGCGCGCAGTCGGTACCCCCGCTTCGGCCATGACTTCTTTCGCGAACCGCTTGGACGTCTCGATGCGCGCCGCGGACGCCGACGGGCCAAACGCCGCAATGCCGCGCGCGCGCAGCTCGTCGGCCAACCCCGCCGCGAGTGGCGCCTCCGGACCGACGACGACGAGGTCTACGCGCTCGCTCTCGGCGAGCTGCGTAACGCGCGCGATGTCGGAGGCGGACACAGCCACACAACGCGCGAGCTCCGCGATGCCCGGGTTGCCCGGAGCAGCGAGGAGCTCGATGGACGGGTCATCCTGTTTGAGCTTCCAGGCGAGGGCGTGCTCTCGGCCGCCCCCGCCGACGATCAATGCCTTCACGACCCCGTGGTGCGGAACGCGTTGTTGAATGCATCTCGAGCGCGCGAGAGCACGTCACCGACCTGGTTGAACGCCTCGCGCGCCTGATTGCCGTAATAACCGGCCGCGTCGACGTAATCGTCGCTCAACTTGCCGGGGTCATCGCCGCGGCGCGGATAATCGCCGTTGATGATCGTATCGTACTGTCCGCTCTTCACCCAGCGCTGCAGCTCGGCCGCGCGCACGGTGCCGAACGGGTGGGTCTTGAACGCGGTGTTGATCACCTGCCAGACGCGGTCGGCCAGGTCACCCTGCGTCTCGTACGTCTCGGCCTGCTCGATGAACGCCTCGAGGCTGATCTCGTCGTCGCCCGCGCCGCCGCCGGCCATCTTCAGGAACGTCCGCATCGAGACGTCGAGGTCCTGGGTCGCGAGCAGCCCCGCGCGATCGGCCGACAGCTCTGCCTTGCGATACCATTCGAGGAGCGCGAGCTGGAACGGCAGGAGCGCCATGCCGGCGAGGAACGGCAGGTTACGGAGCCCGACGGTCAGGATGATGATCGCGATCGTCGTGTACGTCGTGTGGCCGCTCATGATGTGGCCAAGCTCGTGGCCCAGGATGTCGCGGCGCTCCTCCTTGTCGAGCAGGCCGATAGTCGCCGAGTTGATCACGATGAACGGCTTGTCGAACCCGACAGCGGCGGCATTCACGAACGGCGTCTGCGAGACGTAGAGCTCCGGGCGCTCGGGCCAGTCCAGCGTCTCGATGACTTCGCCGTACAGGGTGTTCAGCGCCGGGCGCTGCTTGGGGCCCACGAGGACGGCGTTCGCGAGGAAGAGCTGCCGCACGCCTTTTTCACCAAAGAAACCGGCGATTTTGCGGACGACCTCATCGAAGCCGGGGATGGCTCGGAGGCTGTTGAGCGCGGCGCGGTCGGCCGCGTGCTCCCATGCCGTCGAGGAGATCTGGGTGAGGACTTTGCGGTCAGCCATTGCGGTAGGGGCTGGAGACTGGGGACTGGGATCGCGCGCTACGGGGCGGCTTCGAATTCCTACGTGCCGAGCCCGCGCGAAGTGTCCGTCCCGGCGTGGGAAACTACCGGCGGGGGAAGGCTGTAGCCAGACTCCGAGCACCATCGTCCCCTGTCCGCATCGCGACCGGTCCAGTTGGTGGAAAGGCAGGAGGGGGATGGACAGGATGAACAGGACGACGAAGATGACCAACGCGGAATCGCGGTAGGTCTCGCACGCGGCCTGGGAGAAGTGGGGAACGGCTTTCAGAGACGGTAGTGTCCCGGGCGGCCGTTCCCCTTTCAATTCAGGCCGTTGGCGTGAACTACCGTGCTGCCGCGTTGGTCATCTTCGTCAGCCTGTCCATCCCCTCCTGCCCTTTCCCGACGCGACCGGCCGCGATGCCGATCTGGCGCGATGACGCTCGGAGGCCGCGTCGCGAGGATCCGGTTCGGCGTGCTAGTCCAGCCCGTCGAAGGCCTGCTCCAGGTCGGCTATGAGGTCGTCGGCATCCTCCACACCGCAGGACAGGCGGATGAGGCCGTCGCCGATGCCGATCCGCGCCCGACGCTCCGGCGGTACCGAGGCGTGGGTCATGGCCGCCGGGAGGCAGATCAGGCTCTCCACGCCGCCCAACGACTCCGCGAGGGCGAAGATCTTCACCCGGTCGAGCACCTTGGCGGCCCGCTCCCGGGTGCCGAGGTCCACTGAGATCATCCCCCCGAAGCCGGTCATCTGGCGGCAGGCCAGCTCGTGCTGCGGGTGCGAGCGCAATCCCGGGTAGATCACACGCTCGTCACCGAAGCGCTCGACGAGCCACGCCGCGATCGTCCGGCCGTTCGCGTCGTGCTGCCGCATGCGGAGGTGCAGCGTCTTGGTCCCGCGGAGCGCGAGCCACGCGTCGAACGGTCCCGCCACGGCGCCGGCGGCGTTGTGAATGAACTGCAGCTGCGCCGCCAGGTCGTCGTCGCGCACGACGGCAATGCCGCCGATCATGTCGCTGTGCCCGTTCAGGTATTTCGTGGTCGAGTGGAAGACGATGTCGGCGCCGTGCTCGAACGGGCGCTGGAAATACGGCGTGGCGAACGTGTTGTCCACGATGAGGAGCGCGTTCGCCCGCGCGGCAATCTCCTTCATGGCGGCGAGGTCCGCGATCCACATCATCGGGTTCGTGGGCGTCTCGACGAGGATAGCGCGCGTCGCGGGAGTCAGGGCGTCCGCGACCCGGTCGGGGAAGCGCGTGTCCACGTACGTGAACCGGAGGCCGAGGTTCACGAGGATCCGGTCGAAAAGCCGCGACGTCCCGCCATACACGTTCTCGCCGCAGACGATGTGATCGCCGGCGCGGAACAGCTTCATGATCGAGTCGAGGCATCCCATCCCGCTCGCGAACGCGAAGCCATGCCGCCCGCCCTCGAGGGCCGCGACGTTTCGCTCGAGCGCTTCACGCGTCGGATTCTTGCCGCGCGCGTACTCGTACCCTTTGTTTTTGCCGAGCGCGTCCTGGACGTAGGTGGACGTGAGGTACAGCGGCGTCATGATCGCACCAGCGAGCGGCTCGGGCCGCTGGCCGGCGTGGATGGCCCGGGTGGCGAAGCCGGACTCGAGGTCTTCGTCGAATACGCGCGTCATTCGTTGGCTCTGTCAGGGGCGGAATGGGTCAAGATAACCCGGACGTTACGGCACCGCACTGCGTGGTGGTGGACGATGAGGCTCACCTGCGGCGAGTCCTCATGCGCCTCATGCAGAACGAGGGATTCGTCTGTCACGAGGCGCCGAACGGCCGCCTCGCGCTCGAGCTGCTCGCGCGCGTGCCCGCCACGCTCCTGCTCTCCGACCTCCACATGCCCGAGCTGGACGGCATGGGGCTCCTGCGTGAGGTTCGCGAGCACCATCCCGATACGGCGGTCATCATGATCACGGCGGTGGCGGATGTCGCCACGGCCGTGAGCGCGCTGTCCGTGGGCGCGATGGATTACCTCACGAAGCCGTTCCACCTCGAGGAGGTGCGTGCGCGTGTCAGACAGGCGCTCGAGAAGCGGCGTCTCATCCTCGAGAACCGCGGGTACCAGCAGGGGCTCGAGGCCCGCGTTGCCGAGCAGGCGCGCCGTATCGAGGCCATCTTCCTGGCGAGCATTCAGTCACTGGCGGACGCGCTCGAGGTCAAGGATCCCTACACCCACGGACACTCGCTGCGGGTGAGCAGCTACTCCGTGGCGATCGCGAAGTCCATCGGGCTCGCGGCCGATGCGGTTCGCGAGATCGAGATCGGCGGCCACGTGCACGACATCGGGAAGATCGGCGTGCGCGAGGCGGTGCTGAACAAACCCGGACCGCTCACGGACGAGGAGTACGCTCACATCATGACGCACCCGACCGTGGGGTGGCGGATCCTGTCGCCGCTCCTCGGTGACGTGCCAATGGCGCTCAACATCGTGCGGTGGCACCACGAGCGGTACGACGGCAGCGGGCTTCCGGACGGTCTCGTTGGCGACGCGATCCCGATCGAGGCCCGCATTGCCGCGGTGGCGGACACGTTCGACGCCATGACGAGCGTACGACCGTATCGCCCGGGCGTGGCGCTTGCCGACACCCTCGCCGAGCTCAGACGGTGCAGCGGGGCGCAGTTCGATCCGGTGTGCGTGTCGGCCTTCTTCGAGGCGCTGGAAAGCGGAGCGATCGATCCGCAGCCCGCGGGCGCGGCGTCGCACTAGGAGAAGCTACCAGCCATCAGCTATCGGCTATCAGCAAAACGGAACACTCGGGATGCCTCTCGATGCGAGAGAAGCGTCCCGAGGGTTTGGCGTCGCTGATAGCTGATGGCTGCAGCCTGCTACAGTACAATCTCGCTCGGCCGCTTGTATGACCCGAGTCGCGCCTCACACCACGCCTTCACCTCGTCGGCCGTGACATCGCCGTCGACCTCGAGCGCGATGTCGTTCTCGCGTATCGGCTCGGGGATCGCCCGGACGCGCGCGGCGCGAACGCCGGGCATGAGCATCACCACGCGCTCGATCTCGCGTGGGTAGATGTTGAATCCGTTCCGGGTGAACATCGGCTTGATGACGCCGCGGAACGACACCGTGCCGTCCGCGTGACGAACCCCGCGGTCGCCCGTCCGCAGCCACTCCCCCTCGCGCGCGAGGCCGGCAATCCACGGCTCGTTATGTGAAGGCGGGCGCGCGACGTTCAGGTACCCCGCGAACACGTTGGGCCCCGCGACGCAGATCTCGCCCTCCGTCTCGTCCGGACACTCGGCCGGGCTCTGGGGATCGCGAACGGACACGCCGACACCCGGCAAGGGTACGCCGAGCGTCCCGCGGCGATTGGCGAGACTCACGCGGTTGAAGAGGCAGACCGGTCCCGCTTCCGTCAGCCCGTATCCCTGGCGGAGCTCCGTCCCGGTCAGATCGAACCACCGGTCCTGAACTTCCGGGGCGAGCGGCGCCCCCCCACAGATGCAGAGACGCAGCCGCTCGCTGCGCAGCACGGTGCGCCGACGGCCGAGCAGCCCGGCGAGCCCCGCGAACACCGCCGGGACCGCCACGAGAATCGAGATCGGCTCGCTCTCGAGCAGCTCGATGGTCCTGGGCGGGTTGAAGCGCGCCATGGTGGTCACGGCACCGCCGGCCAGGAGCGGTGCTACACCAGACACCACGAGCCCGAACAGGTGCGAGAAGGGAAGCACCGCGAGGGCGTGGTCGTCGCGCGTCATGGCCCCTGCCTCGACCGTCGCGCGCGCGTTCGACAGGAGGTTCGCGTGCGTGAGTCGCGCACCCAGGGCGGTTCCGGCCATCGCCGACGTGTAGACGATCGCCGCGTCCTCCGCGGACCCGGGGGCATCCGCGTCCCCTTCCAGCGTTAGGCCGAAATGTGAGCCGAGGTCCACATCGCGACTCATGCCGTCCGACACCACGCGCGCCACGCGGGGGATGTCGTCGAGCAGGACTCGTGTCACATACGGCGGGAGCCGCCGCTCGAGCTCCGACGTCGTGAACACGGCGCCGACTGCCGCGTCGGCAATCTGATACTCGATTTCGGGTGCCGCGGCCAGCGGGTTGATGAGCACGGCCGCCCGGCCCTCGGACGCGGCGAGGGCGGTGACGAACGCGGGTGACGTCGGCAGCAGGATCCCGGCGCGCCGGCGAGTAAGGGCGCGCACGAGCGGCGCGCTCCGCTGCAGCAGCGTCAGCCCGGCTGCGACGAGTTGCTGGGTTTCGAAGCCGTCCACCCGCCCGTGGCCGGCAGCGATCGCGATCGGTAGGAGGCCGAGAGGGTCGCTCACGGCCGCGAAGCTTACAGCTCGAAGCGCGACATCGCACCCTTGAGGCGATTCGCGATCTCCGCCAGGTGCTGGCTCGACTCGGAGACGTGCGTCATTGACGCGGTCTGCTGTTCGACGACCGCGCTCACCTGTTGCGACGTCGCGGCATTCTCCTCGGCCACGGCGGCCACCGCCTCGATCTCGCGCGCCAACGCTTCCGCTTCCTCGCGCTGCGCGTCGCTCGCGTCCACGATGAGAGAGATCGCGTCCCGACTGCCCTCGATCTCCGACGAGATGCGGGTCAACGACGACGCCGACGCACGAATGACCGACTCGCCGTTCGCTACCCGGTCGCTCACGAGGGTGATCTGATCGGCCGTTCGAAGCGCGGCGCTCCGCATCTCCGCCGCGAGCTTGCGAATCGTGTCGAGCGCTCGCGCGCTCTCGCCGGCCAGCTTTCGGACTTCATCCGCGACGACGGCGAAGCCCTTTCCGTGCTCGCCGGCCCGCGCCGCCTCGATCGCCGCGTTCAGCGCGAGCAGGTTGGTCTGGCGCGCGATGGCGCCGATGGTGTCGGTCACCTTGCCGATGCGCTGCGACTTCTCTCCGAGCTCGGCGACGACAGGGACCGCTTCGCTCGTCACCGCGCTGATCGACGCCATGCTGTCGAG
>DASURJ010000165.1:0-8046 GCA_036280115.1 Gemmatimonadaceae bacterium | reverse complement strand
CAGCTCCGCAACGCGGCGAGCCAACGCTCTCCGAGGACGCCGCACACCGACTCCTCGCGCGCGCCGTCGAGCTCGACGCGCAGCACGGCTCGCGGGTCTCGGTCGCCCAACTGCGCGAGATTGCGCGCGAAGCCGGTATTGCCCCTGAGGCGTTCGACGCCGCGCTAGGGGAGTACCACAACCGAACGGCTGAACCGGCGCGGCGGTCGCGGGTCCTTGCGCCGCTCCGGCGGTGGTGGCCGAGCGGCCAGGAGGAAGGGAAGACGAACCGGACGGATACGATGTGGAAGGCCGTGACGATCAACGTGCTCGCCTTCGCGGTCTTTTGGGTGGTGCTGAGCTCATTCAGCCGAGTCAGTGCTGCACTCGACCTCAGCTGGCCCGCGAATCACGCTGGGAATATCCTCGCTAACCTCTTCGGGGTGGGGGTTGCGCTGCGGCTCCGGGCGCGCGTGACCGGCATCGTCCTTGGCGTCACTGCGGCGGCCCAGTTGGCCGGCTACATCATGCACTTGATATTCGGAATCCAGTCGGTGCAGGGTGGGCCGACGCACTGGGCGCTGTTTCTGGCCGGGCTGCTTGGCATCGCGCTCGGGGCTTTGCTCATGCGGTCGCGCACGACACCTGCCGACGTGACGCCTACATCGGCGGACGAACCCGCGACCGCGACCGCGCAGTCGTCGACGCGAGTGCCCGATCAGCCGCCTGCAAGTCTTCGTTTGCGCGCCATCTAGTGACGTGCGTATGAACCGACACTGCCTACCGTCTCACACAGCTGGCGGCCAGCGTCGGACGGATGCTTCGCTCGCGGCTCGCCCTAGACGTTAGGTAACTTCCAGTCGTCATTGGCGCCCTGGCCCCCCATGAACGAATACTTCGTCGGCGTCGAAGACCATTACGCGTGGGCCAATCTGGTCAGCATCTACACGCACGGCGCCGATGTCGCGCTGCTCGACAGACGTCGCGTCACGTTGCTCGACCCACGGTTGCCAGCCGCCCCCTATCATCACGATTCCCGGCACCTCTCACTGCCCGAGGCCGAGCAACTCGTTCTCGAGGTTGGGGCATCCGCCAACGATCACGCCGCGGCAGCACTCTCAGCCCTGCTGGATGACCTGGCTCCAGCAGCGTGCGGTGGCCTGGCTATTCGCGTTCCTCCGCTTCCTCGCATGCCGGCCAGCGCTGCAGAGGCTCTGGGTGACGCGCGGGTGATGAACCGCGCTGACGGGATGATCTACCATGACGCGCTCACTCGGGCGGCGACTCAACTCGGTCTGAACGTCACATTTTTCGAGAAGGGAAACGTTCTCGTGCGCGTTGCCGAGTCTTGCGGAACAACGGCGCAGGAGCTCGAGCGTCGCCTGAAAGCACTTGGCCACGCCCACGGGCCACCGTGGCGCAGCGGCCATGTGCTCGCGTGCGCGGGTGCGCTCCTCGCACAGGCCGTAGCCGCGCGCCGCTGACTGGCGGATCTCCTTTCGCTCGCGAGTGGCGAGTTTCTCCGGTGCCAGCGTAGATTCTCGGACGGGCGCCATCGGAGCGCCTCCGGTCCGCGGGAAGGGATGGTCCCGTCCGATGCCAACGTAAGGTCATAGACAACTCAACCTCTTTTCGGACCCACGTGGCGGACACGGGTCGAGTCGAAAGGAGGTCGTATGTCCAGCGTCCCGAACCTCGAGTTCGAGCGCAAGAAAGCCAAGGCGTTCCTCAAGCAGGCCCACGCCTCGGACCCCGAAGCGCTGCGCCGCGTCCAGGCTGCGCACCCAGTCTCCCTGCGCGACCGTCAGCCGCATCAGCTGCAACTCGCCGACGCCCAGCATGTGATCGCTCGCGAGTCCGGCTTCGCGAGTTGGCCCCGCCTCGTGGAGTACTTCGAGGAGATGGAGCGGCATCGCAGCGCCCCACGCTACAACAGCTCCGACGGCGACGTCGAGCATTTCGAGGCGCAGGCCCGATACGTCATCCGCCGACACCAGCGCGGCGATCCCATCGTCGTGCGCGAGCTCGCCCACTACGTGCCGCGCTTCTACGGTCGCCCCGCGTCGGAGATTCAGGCGACGCCGATCACCGAAGACGAAGCCCGACTCGTCATCGCTCGCGAAAACCGGCGCGTGAGCTGGGACGAGCTGGTGGAGCGCGCCAGTGCCTCACGCGCGCAGCGGGATCGCCAGACGTGGGTAAACGACGGAACACCCATGGCACGCGCGCGCCCTGCGATCCTCGCCCACGACGTCGGCGCGCTGGCAGCGGTCCTCGATAACCACCCCGAGCTGCTCGCGCCGTCGGTCATCGACCGCGAGTGGCGCAGCACGCTCGCGTCCCTGGCGATCAGCGCCGAGTGCGACGCGAGGACGCCCGACGCGCGTCGCGTAACGGACTTCCTCGCGTCCCGCGGCGTCGACATCCAGCGCGAGCTCGATGAACGGCTGCTCGGGCTTCCGCACGACCGGGAGCGGCGCCCTGAGCGTGTCCGCTGGTACCTCGATCGGGGCGCCAACCCGCGCTGGATGCCGCCTAACGGGATAACCGTGCTCGAGCACGCCCTCGTGCGGTACCAGGACGCCGAGAGCGTCGACCTGATCGCGGAGCGCGTCACGCCGCGCCGCGCACTGTGGATTGCGGCAGGGCTGGGCGACGTTGCCGGTGTGCGGAGCTTCATCGCGGGGAAGGGAAGGCTCACGCCGGAAGGGCGGCGGAACCGCCCCGATCTCATGGCGATGGGGTCGTTCCCGCCCTGGCCGCCGCCGAATCAGGAAGCTGACGATCTCGAGATCATGTGGGAGGCGTTCCGGATCGCCGGCTGGAACGGGCGGTGGGCAGCGATGGACGCGTTGCTCGACGCGGGCTTGCCGGTGGATCACGCGCCGATCGTGTGGCCGCTCATCCTCGAGGCCGTAGGGAACATGCATGTGGCGCTCGCCGAGTATCTCGTCAGTCGCGGAGCGGATCTCGATCGCGAATGGCCCGAGTACGGGTCGATACGGTCGATGGTGCGATCGCTCGTCGAGAATTTTCACGATCCTCAGGACGAGAAAGTCCGGCAACTGCTTGCGATCTGCAACGCGGGAACGGTCGACGAGATTCTCGCGAAGGTGGACACGAAACGGCCGTCGCCTCCTCCGCCCGAGGAGCGAACGTTGCGCGCGATGCAACTCGCCGCGGACGACGCGGCGCGACAGGGTCAGTCGTCCGTGACCACCGAGAACGTGCTCGTCGGGTTGCTGCGGGTAGGGAGTGGCGTGTTTGCCCAGTTCCTCGTGGGCACCGGTACCGACATGGCGAAGCTGCGCTCCATCCTCGAAGCCAGGCTCCTTCCGGACACCGACCCGCTCCTCGGCCAGGAGCTTCCGGCCGACGCGGACGCGGCTGCCGTCCTCCGGGTTGCGTCGGAGGAAGCGGATGCGCGCCGTCGGTGGCAAGTGAGCCCCCTCCATCTCCTCTGGGGCATTTTCAGTCAACCGAACGAGCGTGTCTCGAAACTGCTCGCCGAGGTCGGGACGGACGAACCGAAGCTGCGGGACTACCTGAGACGTACACTGTAACGCGAAGCGGCCGAGGGTGGGACTGACGCGCGTCGGCGATCGGTCCCATCTTCTCCATCTCTATGGACCAGACAGCGACATTCTTCGCGGCGGTCGAGCGCGGGGACCTCGAGACGGTGCGAGCGCTGGTGGCTGCAGACGCGGCCCTCGTCAGCGCCCGCGACGAGACCGGTGCCACCGCACTTCATTACGCTGCCTTCAACGGCCATCGCGCCATCGTCGAGCTGCTGCACTCGGCGGGCGCTGATCTGAACGCGCGCGACGGCACCCACAGCGCGACGCCAGCCGGTTGGGCGATCCACTACCTGCGCGAGCGCGGCGCGCTCCTCGCCATCGAGATCGAAGACGCCCTGTTCGCGATCCGGCGAGGAGATGTGGAGCTCGTTACGCGGCTCGTCGCGCGGCATCCGGCTCTCGCGACCGCGGTGGATCATGCCGGCACGCCATTGGCCGCGCATGCGGCCGCGGCGGCAGACCCGGCGATTGGACGCGCGTTCTCCGCGCACCAGCCGCAGAGTGGCGCCTAACGCGCCAGTCCAGCGCGAAGATCGATCCGGAATCGCCCGGACTCGAAGGCTGCCGAGCCGCCGTTCGACGTCGTCACCAGCGAGAAAATCGCGACTCCGTCCCGTCTAACGCCGTACGGGAGCAGCCTCATGCTCCAGACCGGCAACGGATGCCGAGTTTCACGCGACGACAGGAGTTGCCTCATCATGCGCCTTCCAGCCGCGAGGTTGACGAGGTTCGCCCCATCAGCCGTCCTCGTGTTCGTGATTGGTTGTGGCGGTGACACTCCCACAACGCCCGCGGCCAGGGTACCTGCGTCTGTCTCGGTCTCTATCGCCGCGGTAACTCTCGCATCCCTGGGCGAGACCGCCCAGGTGAACGCGATCATCAGGGATGCCGACGGGGTGACGCTCTCGGCCCCCGTGACCTGGAAAACCGATCTTCCCGCCGTGGCGTCCGTGTCGGCTGCAGGGGTGATCACCGCGGTGGGCAACGGGACGACGACGATCACCGCGTCCGCGGGGTCGGTCAGCGCCACCGTTGCGGTGACGGTGAAGCAGGAGCCTGACGAGATCACCCTGTCATCGTCGGCGCTTCGTCTCGCGCCCGGTGCGTCGGCGTCTCTCGAGGCCACCGTGAAGGATGCTCGCGGCGCTACGATTCAGGCCGCCGTCGTGACCTGGACGACGTCCGATCAGGCCGTCGCCACCGTGACGCCGGGCGGCGCGGTGACTGCAGTCGCCTCTGGGCTGGCAACCATCACCGCACAAGCCGGAAAGGTGAGCGTTACTGCTTCTGTGACTGTCTCGTCCGTGGCTGCCGTAGGGCTGACCGCCCCGTCGAACGAAGCCCACGAGGGGCACGAGCTGCAGCTCACGGCGACCGTCACCGACAACACGGGGGCGCCGGTGACGGGAGTGCCGGTGACCTGGATCAGCGACTCGGTGCACATCGCGACCGTGGATGCCGCCGGTCTGGTCACGGGCGTGCGAGCGGGTGTAACGCGCATCCGGGCGAGCGCCGACGGGGTCGAGGGATCGATCCTTCTCACCGTGCGTGGCCTGCTCCATCGCTGGACCTTCTCCGAAACCGGCGGTGCCGGCACCGTGTTCGTCGACGACGTCCGCGGCAAGCAAGCGACCATCATTGGCACCGGCACACGGCAGGCATCGGCGGTCGCGGGCATGGTCACGCTGAGCGGTGGGCCGAGCGCGGAGGCGGCCTACGTCGCGCTTCCATCCGGCCTGTTGACCGGGAAGACCGATGCCACGATCGAGGTGTGGGCCACGCTCCACTCGCTCAAGTCCTGGAGCCGAATCTTCGATATCGGCGCGAGTCCGGCGAGCAACCTGTTCATGGCATGGTCGCACGCCACGGATCCCATGACCGATCGAACGGGCTTCACCGTGAACGGCGTGGAGCATCGCCTCGACCGGGTGCTCGCACCGTTCACGATCGACGTGCAGCACCACGTCGTGCTCTCGATTGACGACGCTGGCGGGTCCGGGGGAAAGACTCGCCTCACGATATACCTCGATGGAGCGCTACGCGGGTCGTTCGAGACCACGTACCGCCTGCGTGATCTGAATGACACCGACTTCTGGCTCGGCCGCTCGCACTACCTCGGTGACGAAACCGCGAATGCGTCGTACGACGAAATCCGGATCCACGACCGTGCGTTCGGTGCGGCCGATAGTCAGCAGTCGTATTTGCGAGGGCCGGTTCGGTCCGGCGGTCAATCGTCCATCACCATCCTGCCTCCCGCGGGGATGCGCGATACCGTTCGCGGCGTGGGGGTGGAGTTCAAGCTACGCGCGGTCGGAAAGGATCAGCTCGGGCGGCAGTTCCCCGTCGGTGGCGCGCAATGGACCAGCAGTAATCCAACGGTAGCAACCGTCGATGCTACCACGGGGACGGTGCGAGCGCTCGCGGCCGGAACAACACAATTCACGGTGACCGTGGGCAGCGTCACCGCGCAGTGGACGGCCGAAGTGGTTCGTATGCGTCGCGTGGCCGTCGACCCTTACCTTGCCACGCCGGCGACTGGGGCGCTGTGGGAAATTCCCGTGGTGCTCATCGCCTACCTCCCCACGGCGGACGGCTTCAGCATCGATACACTGAAGAACCCGGACTTCTGGGCTGCGATTCCACTATCGCTCGATACCGCTGAAGCCCGCGTGCTGGCGTTCGCGAAACGAAAGAAGATGTCCCTCGAGGAGGGCAGTCGCTTCCGTGGGTACAAGGATCCCACGCCACCTCCGAGCCTCGCCTACCGCGTCGTCGAACACATCGTCGTGTACGAGCTGGAGCCGGCGGATCCCAACCATCGTGATCCGCGCGCCCCCAACCCAGCGCTCGCCGCCTATTACCCCAATTTTTTCCAGATCTTCGAAGACCTGCAGCTCGCGCCGCTCATGACGACGCACAGGATCAAGGAGATCTGGCTCGCCGACAGCGGGTTCGATTCAGGGTTTCCATCATACAATCCGGCGATCCATAAGCCGGAGCATTTCCGGACGAACCATGAGTCGAACATGGCCAGTCCGCTCACGGGCGACATCTCGAACAGTTGGCGTTTTCCGAACGACCTTCCCATTCTACCACACACCTACGTCGTCTACGGGATCAACTACCGTCGCTCACAGGCCGAGGCGGTGCATAATGTCGGTCATCAGGTCGAGCACATGCTGAGCTATGTTGCCGGCCGACAGGACGGCAACGATCGCCTCTTCTGGCGCGACTTCGTGGGGCATGTCTCTGGAGACGTGTTTGGCACCGGGCGCGCGGGGTGGACCCATATGCCGCCGAACACGAACGGGAATTACGACTACCTCAATCCGACGCTCGTGATGTCGGACATCGAAGACTGGCGTCCGAACAACTCGGGGCAGAAGAAGGCCGTGAACGTGGACACGTGGGGGAAGCTCACTTACCCCTGGCCTGGCGCACCTGACTTCGGGCAGCGGGTCGAGTCGCAGTGGTACGTGTATTGGTTCCAGAACTTTCCGGGTCGAGGGAACAGGATTCCGCACGGCTCGCGGTGGATGACGAACTGGTGGTCGTTCGTGGGCGATTGGGATGCAGCCATCAAATCGGGGCTTGGGCTGCATGCCTCCACTGAAGCAGCGGCGCGGGGCGCGAACGAGGCGTATCCGCACACGGCGCCAACGGCGGCGAGGGCGCCGGTGGTGCATCGGCCAGTGCGCCCATGAGCGATCGACCGCCCCGTGACATCGGAGCGCTCTTTCGCCGCCTCACCGCCGGAGTCTACGTCGTCGGCGTCGCGCACGAACAAGAGCGTGACGCGTTCACCGCCGCGTGGATCATGCAGGTGTCGTTCGATCCGCCTTTGCTGGCGCTGAGCATCAACCCGCACCATGCGTCGTACCCGCTCTTGAAGAGCGGCGGCACATTCGCGGTGAGTGTGCTGAAACGAGGGCAGCTCGAGTTGGCGCGGCACTTCGGGACGCAGTCAGGGCGCAACCAGGACAAGCTCGCAGGGATTCGCTGGTGGCCGGGACGCAGCGGCGCGCCGATCCTCGATGAGGCGCTCGCGTACTTCGACTGTGAGGTAACGGGGCACCTGAGCGCCAGCGACCACGAGCTCGTGGTCGGCCGCGTCATCGACGGGCGGGTCATCGACGCGGTCGCCCAGCCGATGACGTACGCCGAGACCGGCGACATGGATGGCAGCAGCGCGCTCTACCCGCAGCAATTGTGAGCGTCCGTGGCAACACGCCGACACACGCGAGGGTCATCGCGAGTCGAGCCGCACCGTTCGCCCCGTTCGCGCCGACTCCTTCGCCGCCTCGAGGATCCGCATCACCGTTAGATTGTTAGGCAGCGCGGAGAGGTCGGCGTCGTCCATCCGCACCGCACCGCGAATGACGGCCCGGAAGTACGCGAACGGATCGGCGAGTGTCGCGGGGCGATCCGGCGGCGTCATCACCCGCTCGGGCTCATCACCCGATGTTCGCAGCCGCACCGTGCGTCCGTC
>DASURJ010000164.1:0-7366 GCA_036280115.1 Gemmatimonadaceae bacterium | reverse complement strand
AGCGCCTCATCGCTTCGTCCAAGGCGATCGAGCCCGGTCGCCAGGTCCAACTGCGCCTGAGCGGAGTATGGATCGCGCCGCGTGATCTCGCGGAGCTCGTCCACGGCAGCCAGCGTATCGCCGCGCGCGGTCAATGCGGCTGCGAGGCTGCGACGGACGGTCAGGTCGCCGGGCATCGCGCGCACCGCGTCGCGGCAGATGGCAACCGCCCGCTCGGGGGGCTCGGTAACGCAGCGTTTCGCGGCGTCCGGCGGGCCCTGGGCGTGCGCTGCGGCGGCCGCCAGGAGTGTCATTGCGGCGCCGCGCACCGCGCGGAGAAGAGCCATCGGCGGCCACTTTCCCGATCCCATCCTTGTCGTCGACCGCATCGTCCAGAGGACGACCTGCAACGAGAGGCGGTTACTGTCGGACAGTCTGTCTCAATCGAACGCGAAAAGGCCCCGGCATCATGCCGGGGCCCTTCGTGATCCAGGTTCCGAAGCCGTGCTGGTGCTGCAGTTACTGCGGCAGCGCGGCCGTGGTGGTGGCGGCAGCCGCACCGCTCGTCTCGACGACGAACACTACGCGGCGGTTCGCCTCGGCGCCCGGATCGTCCCGCTCGGCGCCAGTGTTGACCTGACGGCTCTCGCCGTAGCCAACCGTACGGACGTTCGCCGTGCTCAGGCCCTTCTCGGCGAGGTAGGCCGCAACCGCGTCAGCGCGGCGCTTCGACAGCTCCATGTTGTACCGCGTGGAGCCAGCCGGGTCGGCGAAGCCCTCGATCGTGATCACAGAACCCGAGTAGTACTTGCCCACGACACTCGCGAAGCGATCGAGCGCGGCCTTGTCGGCCTCGCGTACGGTCGCATCGTCAAACGCGAAATTCACCGGGAACGCGAACTTCAGCCCTTCCTCCATGGCAGTGATCTTGGCGCCGAACTCGGTGCGCAGGGCGCCGAGGTCGTTGCGAAGGCTTGCCACGTCGTTTTTCACGGTCGTCAGCTCCGAACGGACGCTGCCGACTTCCGTGGTGATCTGGTTGCTGAGGCTGCTGTCCGCGGCGATGCGCGCAGCGCGCTCGTCACGAACCGACGTCCGGACAAAGCCCTTCGTCGCACATGCGCCGAGGACCACCGAACCAAGGATCACCGCTCCGACTGCCCGCAGATTTGCTTTCATATCGCTGCTCTCCGATAGCAAGAGGTCTCGACACCACCACGACAGGATCTCTGAATTGCGAAAAGCGTACCGGAGTGCAGGGAGCGCAAAGTCTTTCCGTCCAAGCGCGTTATGTGATCCGAGTCACATCCGTATCACGGCTCGCTGCACAGTGACGCACCGGCGACGAGCAATAAAACGAAACGCAACAAGAAAAGCCTGAGACGCACATCACAAACGCGAAAAAAAGTTGGCTACGTGGCCGGTCGGCCAAGCCATTCCCCGCCGTCAACCACGAGAATCGCGCCCGTAATCCACGATGCGGCCGGAGACGCGAGAAACGCCGTCGCGTTCGCGATGTCGGCGGGTGTCCCCCACCGGGCGAGCGGGATGTGGCGAGCGCGCCGCTCGATGGCGTCGGCCACGCCTTCGCCGGACGTAGCTGGGTCGCGCGCGGCTCGTACGTCTGGCGTCGATGGCTGGGACGAACTGTCGGCCGGCTGTGACCTCGACGCGCCCGCGAAGATGTCGCCCGCGGCAACAGGTGGCCGTGCGAACGCCTTCAGGACGCCCTCCGTTGGGACGGGGCCCGGCGCGATGGCGTTGACGCGGATGTGATACGCGGCCCATTCGACCGCGAGGGTCCGCGTCAGGGCGTCGATCCCTCCCTTGGCCGCGGTCGCGTGCGCCATCTGCGGCCAGCCCCGGTAATGGAGCGTCATCGAGATGTTGATGATCGAGCCGCCGCCCGTCGCGCGCATGGGCGCGAGCGCGGCCTGGGCGCAGAAGAAAGTCCCGAACAGGTCGATCTCGACGACGCTGCGCCATGCGTTCGGGCTCATCGACTCGGACGGCACGTAGAAGTTGCCGGCCGCGTTGTTCACCAGCAGATCGAGCCGCCCGTGATGGTCGGCTACGTCCGCGAACACGCTCCGGACGCGCTCCGGATCGCGGACGTCGAGCGGCTGCGCCGAGGCGCGACCGCCGCTCGCGCGAATCCGCTCGGCCGCGGGCTCCACGTGATCCGCCCGCCGGCTCGCGAGCACGACGTGCATACCGAGTGCGGCGAGGAGCTCGGCGATCCCGAAGCCGATGCCGGTGCCGCCACCGGTGATGAGGCCGACCCGCCCGTCGAAGAGACCGGACTGAAAGATCGATGTGTCAGGCATCGCGCGGCAGTTCGCGACCCGGCGGCTCGTCGTTAGGCGGCGTCCCCGCCCTGTCATCCGACCCCGCCGGTTCCGGCCCGAGGACATCGGCCAGCGCGGTCACGAGGGCAACGTCGATCTCGACGTCCACGCTCTCATCCGCGGCCAGCGCAATCGGCGTGTCGAGGTCGAGCGAGAGTTGACGCGGGCGCAGGAAGCTCCGCCGGTGGTGGGGTGTGAGGCCCGCAGCGGTGAGCCCCGCGACGTGATCCGGCGTGGCGTACCCCGCGTTCCGCCCCCAGCGATACGCCGGGTACCGCTCGCCGAGCTGGCGCATGAGTCGGTCCCGCGTGACCTTGGCGACGATCGACGCGCAGGCAATGGAGAAGCAGCGTGCGTCGCCGTGCACGACCGCGGTGTGCGGGATGGGCAGGGTACGGATCGTTTTCCCGTCGATGAGCACGTGGTCCGGCTGCACGGCGAGGCGACCGAGTGCGCGCTGCATGGCGAGTGTGCTCGCGTGGTAGATGTTCAGCCGATCGATCTCGCGGACCGACGCCGCCCCGATGCCGATCGCGAGCGCGCGGGCGCGAATAAGAGACGCGAGCCGCGTGCGCTCGGCCGCGGAGAGTGCCTTTGAGTCGTCGACGCCACGGATGGCGCGCGCGTCGGGCGGCATGATGACGGCACAAGCGACAACGGGGCCCGCCAGGGGGCCCCGTCCGACCTCGTCGACACCGGCAATGAGCGGACCGCGCTCGCGCCGCAGGTCGCGCTCGATGATGCTCCAGCGTCGGCGCGATGCTCGGGAGCGCCGACGTCCCGGCACGGGTCAGGTCTCCGAAGTCGCGGCCTCGGTGGTTGGGACCGCAACCCGAACCTTCTTCTCGCGGATGCGGGTGGCCTTGCCCGTCAGGTGGCGGAGGTAGTACAGCTTGGCGCGGCGCACGCGGCCGCGACGCACGACGGAGATGTCGGCCAGCATGGGGCTATGGACGGGGAAGATGCGCTCGACCCCAACGCCGTTGGAGATCTTCCGGACGGTGAAGCTCTCGCTCACCCCGCTTCCCCGGCGCGCAATGCAGACGCCCTCGAAGGCCTGAAGTCGCTCCTTGTCGCCCTCCTTCACGCGAACGTTGACGCGCAGCGTATCGCCGGGACGGAATGGCGGGACGTTCGTGCGGAGCCACTCCTTCTGAGTTTCGATGAACGGGTGCATATGACGCTCTGGGCAGAAAAGGCGTTGCCCGATAAAGGGTTCGCTTGGCAGACCCACAAGATAAGCGGCCGCGGACGGTCTGGCTAGCCGCGCGAGACCACCGGGCATGGTGGTCGTTCCGAGCGCAATGGAATCGCCGTTGTCCCGGCAGAGGGGTCCCTCTACGAGCAGCCCTGCGATTCCTCGCTCCGCTCGGAATGACGCCCCGCGATTCCTCGACCGCGGCGCCTGACGGCGCCTCGGCTCGGAACGACTACTGGATCGTGCCGCGGAGGGCGCCCAAGGGCTCGCGGGTTGTCCGCAGCGATACGAAAAACCCGGCCGGGTTCGCGCGTAGCTCCTCGAGCAGCGCTGCTCCGCTCGACTCGATGAGGATGCCGGTGCCGCGGACCTGGATGTACTTGTCGCGCAGCGTGGCGCCCGAGAATAGCGTCACAACGGGCGGACCGGAGCGTCCGTTACGCTCGACGCGATAGACATGCGCCGCCGTGAAGTTGTCGCGCCCCGGGTTATAGATGTTGAGGTGGTACTCGAGTGTGCTGTCGCGGCGGACCTTCAGCTCGACGCGCCCGCGCGCAAAGGTACGTGACGCGGAGGACCTCCGTTCACCGGTCGGGGCCGTCAACCCCGTCGAAAACACCCGCCGCATCTCCGCATTCCTCGGTACCGAGGCTGTCGGTGCCGGCATGTTCGCCACGTTCCCCGTTGCCGCATCGAGGCAGCCGGTCAGTGGGATCAGGAGAAGGACAGCGAGACGCATTCGGGGATAGTGTCGGTCGAGGCGGGTTCGGGAGGGGCTCTCTTCCAAGCTATGAAGCATGGGACATTCCACCGCGCGGCACGTCACCAGAAGTTGCGCCTGTCGCGTCACCTGGCAAGAGGTCGCGAAAGACGAAACCATCCCGCTCGACCAGTTCGCCCGGTCGAGGCGCAATGGACCGCTCGAACATCGGCCCATCATAGACGAAGGTGTGAAATTCCCCATGTTCGCCGCACGGGTCCACCGACCGCGGGAGGGCGTCGAGCAGGGCGTCGTCGAACTCGATGCCGCAGCGTGACACGTCGAGCTGACGTGGATCGACACAGGCGAGCACAGCCCGAAAGCCCGCGGCGACGAACTCTCGAGCCAGCCGGGCGGTCGGCCGCCCCCATAAGGGAAACACCGGCTCGAGTCCGGCGGCCGAGACGACACGCTCCCGGTATGCACGGACGTCTGCGAGAAAGAGATCACCGAAGGCCACGCAGCGAATACCGGTCTCGCGAAGGCCGGCAAGCGCGGCGACCGTGACCGCCTCGTAGCGTTCGTTCGTGCAGTGCGGGGGGATGCGTGCGGTGAACAGTTCCAGGCCCACCGCCGACGCCTGTTGCGCGACCAGTTCCGCGCGAACGCCGTGCATGCTGACGCGATCGTACGCATCGGTGATCGTCGTGAGCAGACCACGCACATCGACTGTCGGATCCATGAGGAGCGCGTGGAGCGCGAGCGCGCTGTCCTTCCCGCCACTCCAGCTCACGACGGTCGGCACCGCCCCTCGCGCGGGTTCGCGCGCGTGGATCGTCGCGGCGGTCATTCGCTTCGGCCGGCCGGCTCGGCCGGGGGACTCGTTAGGGAGCGTTGCGCGTCCTGCTCCCGGGCGGCACGGTCGCGGGTCAGACGCTCCCCTTCCGCGCGCCGCCACTCGGCAATGCGCTTATGGTCGCCCGACAGCAGGATCTCGGGCACGTCGTGCCCTCGGTACGAGGGGGGTCGCGTGTAGCTCGGGGCGCTCAGCCCGCGTTGGTCGAAAAACGAATCGCCGCGGGCACTCTCGAGGTCCGACATGGCGCCCGGCAGGAGGCGGACGGTCGCGTCCACGATCGCGAGCGCCGCGGGCTCGCCCCCGCTCAACACGAAGTCACCGAGGGAGATCTCTTCGGTGGCGAGGAAATCGGCGACGCGCTGGTCGATGTCCTTGTAGTGCCCGCACAAGAGCGTGAGGGTCTCGGCTTGCGCGTAGCGGACCGCGTCGGCGTGCGAGAACCGCCGCCCGCGGGGCGACAGCAGGACGACCGGACCTTTCACGTCCAGCGACTCGACCGCCTCGAAGAACGGGTCGGGTTTCATCACCATGCCGGCGCCGCCGCCATACGGGTAGTCATCCACCGTACGGTGCCGGTCGTGGGTGAAGTTTCGAAGGTCGATGACGTTGTACGTCACGGCGCCGCCGGCGGCCGCCCTCGCCGGAATGCTGAGCGAGAGCGGTGTCACGAAGAACTCCGGGAAGATCGTGACGATGTCGATTCTCACTCGAGCAAACCGGCGGGTGGGTCGATGATGAGGCGGCGCGCCGCCAGATCGACGCGCTGCACGATCTCGCCGCGGAACGGGATGAGCACACTGCCTTTCTCGCGGCGCACGTCGAGCATCACACCCTGCGGCAACTCGTAGACGTCCGTGACTTCCCCAACACGCTCGGCCGACGGGTGCAGCACGACCTCCAGTCCAAGCAGGTCGTGGAGGTAGACCTCGTCCTCCGCGACCGGATCGAGCTCACTCCGGGGCGCAAGCAGGTACCGCTCGCGCCAGCGCTCGGCCTCGTTGCGATCGGCGATCTCCGCGAAGGCGACGATCCATCCGCCGCCCTTGAAAGGCCGGCTTTCTTCGACTACCAGAGCGCGTTCATCCGGGGCAGGATCGCCCTCGACGGTACCGGCCAATAGGCGACGGCCGGGCGCGAAGACCGCGTCCGGCGCGTTGGTCAGCGGCTCGATCACGAGCTCGCCGCGAATGCCGTGTGCCCGCCGAACGCGCCCGACGATCGTCAGGTCGGGCGCGGCCACGTCACTCCGCCGTACCGCCGGCGGCTTCGGTGGTATTGCTGGTATCGGTGGTATCGGCTTCGCGAACCGGAACGGCGGCCGAATTCAGCTTGCGCGCAAGTCGAGCTTCGTGACGCGCCTTGAGGACCCCTGCCTTTCGCAGGAGCGAACGCACGGTGTCGGTGGGCAGCGCGCCGTTATCCAGCCAGTAGTTGGCGCGATCGGCCTTGAGCTGGACGGCCTTCTCGCCCTGGCGCGGGTAGTACTGGCCGATGATCTCGATGAATCGGCCGTCGCGCGGGCTGGTGGACTCGGCGACGACGATACGGAACGCCGGCGCGTTCTTGCGGCCGGTGCGGCGAAGGCGAATGCGAACTGCCATGGTGCGTGTCTCCTGCGGCGTGGTGTGTACAGCGCTGGGCTCCTCGCGAATCCGGCGGGTCCGGGTCGCACCCAGGTGGAACGTGGTCGATGCTGACGGGCGGTGGTGCGTCTACCGCATCCCCATCATGCCTGGTGGCATGCGCATGCCACCGCCCGACGAGGCTTTCTTCATCATCTTGCGCATGTCCTTGAACTGCTCGAGGAGCCGGTTGACCTCGTTCGTCGGGCGGCCCGAGCCCTTCGCGATGCGCGAGCGGCGCGACCCGTTGATGAGCTCCGGGTGCTTGCGCTCCTCCGGGGTCATCGAGAGCACGATGGCCTCGACGTGCTTCATGCGCTTCGGGTCGACGTTGGCCTGCTTGAGCATCTTCGAGTTCACGCCCGGGAGCATCTTCAGGATGCCCTCGAGCGGGCCGAGCTTCTGCACCTGGCGCATCGCGGCGAGGAAGTCGTTCAGGTCCATCCCTTCCTTGCGGACCTTTTTCTCGAGCTTTCTGGCTTCGTCCTCGTCGAACGCGGTCTGTGCCTTCTCCACGAGCGACACGACGTCGCCCATCTGGAGAATGCGGCCGGCCATCCGGTCCGGGTAGAACTCCTCGAGCGCGTCCGTCTTCTCGCCAACGCCGATGTACTTGATCGGCTTCTTCGTGACGCCGTAGATCGAGAGCGCGGCGCCACC
>DASURJ010000163.1:0-6599 GCA_036280115.1 Gemmatimonadaceae bacterium | reverse complement strand
CGGCAAAGACAGGATGGACAGGATGAACAGGATGACGACGATGACCAACGCGGCAGCGGCGTTGCTCTCGCATGCGGCCGATGAAAAGCGGTGAACGGCTGCCTGGGACGCCACTGTCGCCGAGAGCGTCCCGACTACCCGATTCCCGACGCGCGTCCTCCGCGTCCGTCCGATGGCGCGAAGCGATGAAACGATGCGTTAGGACTCTGACCCCTAACGCATCGTTTCATCGCAGTCACTCAGGGTACGCCCAGCCCTGTAGCTCCTCCTCGTACTGGGCATACAGTGTCTCCGGCGCCGCGACCGGCTCGTCGCGCACCATGCTCGCCAGCTGAATCGCGTTCACCGCCGCCTGCGCGCGGTAGTGGTTGTTCGTGATCGCGTACACCTCCTCCGCGCCGCTCTTCGCGAGCTGCTCCGTGCGCTCCGCCCACGGCTTCAGCTCCGCCGGCGTGTAGAGGTAGTCGTAGCGCGCCTCCACGCCGGCATCCTTCCGGAACCAATCCTTGTAATTCCGGCCGTGAATCCGCACATAACCCACCGGCGCTGTCGCCCTCGCGCTCGGCTTCACCGAATGGCGGAACAAGGGCTGGTCGATGTTCACGAAGCCGATCCCGCGCTCCACGAGCTCCGCGTAAAACTCCGGAACATCCCACGACGCGTGGCGGACCTCCACCACAAGGGGGAATTCCTCGAACGCACGCGTCACGTCGTCGAGCCACTGCCGGTTCTCGTCGGACCGGCGATACGACCACGGAAACTGCAGCAGCAACGCGCCCAGACGCCCGGCATCGTGCAGCGGACGCAGCCCTCGCGTTACCTGCTCGACCTCCGCGCGCGTGAACGCCGTGTCGCGCTCGTGCGTGAACCGGCGCCACAGCTTGGCGGTATAGGTAAACCGGTGCGCCTCGGCCACGCGGTCGGCCCAACGCTGGGCGACGCGCGGCTCCACGGGACGATAGAAGGTCGAGTTCACCTCGATGACGTCGAGGTATCCGGCGAGAAACGCCACCGGGTCGAACCCGCGCGGGTGCGGCCTGGGGTAGAGCACGCCTTCCCAATCCGCATACGACCAGCCCGCCGTGCCTATTCGAATGCGGCCGGTTCGCTTTCGACGGTGCCGAGAGACCGAGTCGGTGGGCTCTTCGCGAGCTGTACGGGGTGGAGTGGCGACGGTTGGCATACCGTCACTGATTGCAGGATCGCGGCCGGCGAAGGGCGAAGGGCGAACGGCGAAGCTCGAACAGCGGGTACGAAAAGCGACGCGCGAACGGCGAGGCGCGAAGGCGAGGTCGCTACGCCTATCATCTTACCAGACAACGACTAACGTTTGTTTTCAGTTATCACGGGCTTCGCCGGACCGTGCTTAAGGGTCCACACGCCGCCCACCACCGACGCTAGGAACGCGACGACGCCGAAGAAGTGGACCCAGCGGGCAATCGCCAGATCGCGCGGCAACAGATCCCAGTTGATCAGCAGGTACCACCAGTCGTGGATGGTGTTCTCGCCTCCGAGCAGAGGCAGCTCCTGAGCGCGCGCGTCGCCGATGTACCGCGACACGTTGAGCAGGTTCACGCCCACCCAGGAAAGCGTCGCGGCAGCTGCGTATCGCTGGCGAGTGCGGAGGAAGTACCCGACGAACACGACGGGGACGAGGACCTGAAACAGCGACCCGCCAAGGATGGTCATCGTCTCGCCAAACCCGGAAAAGACGAGATGTCCCGCCTCGTGCACCGCGAGGTTGAGGTCGTCCAGCGGGTCCCAGTGTTCGGGGTTCCGGACGCGTGCGGCGGCGTAGAGCGCGAGGAACGCGAGGAAGGCGCCGCGCAGCCAGGTGCGCGACGCCGAGCTCTTGTCTCGAGGGGCGTCGTCAAGGACGACGGCCGCCATCGCGCCGGAGGTAGGACGATCGGGTCGGGACATACCGCCATGAAGACGACCGGCGCTCGGGGCGGGAACGTTGACAAGGGCGCGCCCGCGCGAGTGATTCCGGTCACCCGGCGTGTTCTCGCCGGGGCGACCCTGAAATGCGGAGACAGTCAATGCCCGGCGTGGTCTATCTCAATGGCGAGTTCCTGCCGCGGGAGCGTGCGACCCTCTCGGTCGACGACCGCGGCTTCATCTTCGGCGACGGCATCTACGAGGTTACCCGCGTCGTCAACGGCCGCTTGTTCGAGGCGGACCGGCACATGCGTCGCCTCGACTATGGCCTTCGCGGCATCGGCATCAACCCACCGCTGTCCGCCGACGAGCTCATCGACATCCACTACCGACTGATTCAGGAAAACGGGCTCACGACGGGCGAGGGCACGGTCTACCTGCAGATCACGCGCGGTGCGGCGCCGCGCACGCATTACTTCCCGCCCGCCACGACGCGACCCACGGTGTTCCTGTCCGCGTCGCCGTTCACGCCGAACGACACGCAGCGCCAGAACGGCGCGACCGCGGTGACGTACCCCGATATCCGGTGGTCGCGCTGCGATCTCAAGACAGTCAACCTGCTCGGCGCCGTGCTCGCGAAGCAGCACGCGGTGGCGAGCGGATCGCTCGAGGCGGTGTTCATCCGCGACGGCGTGATCACCGAAGGGTCGCACACGAACGTCTTCGGCGTGATCGACGGTGAGCTGCGCACGTACCCGCGCAGCAACTACATCCTGTCCGGCATCACGCGCGATGTCGTGCTGGAGCTCGCGGCCGAGGAAGGGATCAACGTGCGCGAGGCGCCGATCCTGCAACAGGAGATCGGCCGGCTCGACGAGCTCTTCGTCACGGGAACCACGAGTGATGTGACGCCGATCGTGCAGCTCGACGGGCGGCCGATCGGTAGCGGCAAGCCGGGCCCGATCACCCGGCAACTCGTGTCGGCGCTCCAGCGACGGCTCTACGCCACCGCGCCTGCCGCCGAGCTGGCGACGGCGCGATGATGGTTGTCATTCCGAGCGAAGGCCCGAAGGGCCGCAGTCGAGGAATCGCGCTCCTCCCGGTAGAGGGGTCCCTCTGTGTAGAGGAGTCCCTCTGTCGGGACGACTGCGATTCCTCGCTGCGCTCGGAATGACACCGTAAGGACTCCGTCTTTCATCTTCACACTCACAATGCATTTCCGGACCACTCTCCCGTCTCTCGCACTGGCGCTCCCGCTGCCGCTGCTCGCTCAGGCCGTTCCGACGGCGGATCCGGCCGTCAAACGCGCGCTCGACCGCATCAAGGCCGACAACGCGTGGACGATCGAGCAGCAGGTCTCGATCTGCGAGATTCCCGCGCCACCGTTCAAGGAGGCCGCGCGCGGCGCCGAATACCGGCGTCGCCTCGAGGCGTTAGGCCTGACCGTGCGGATCGACTCGATCGGCAACGTGATCGCCGAGCGGCGCGGAACGGGGAGTGGACCGACGGTGATGATCGCCGGACACCTCGACACGGTGTTCCCCGAGGGCACGGACGTGAAGGTGAAGCGCGAGGGCACGCTCATGCGCGGTCCCGGGATCGGCGACGACTGCCGCGGCCTCGCGGTCGTGCTCGCCGTCGCGCGCGCCATGCAGATGGAGAAGGTCGCGACGACCGGGACGGTCATCTTCGTCGGCAACGTTGGCGAGGAAGGGCCGGGCAACCTTCGTGGGGTGCGGCACCTCTTCACGCGCGAGTACCCGGGCAAGATCGACTACTTCATCTCCGTCGACGGCACCGGGCTCGGCCTGACGAGCCGGGCGGTGGGGAGCAATCGCTACCGGGTGACGTACAAGGGGCCAGGCGGTCACAGCTACGGCGCATTCGGCATGCCGAACCCCATACATGCGTTAGGCAGGGCCATCGCGGCCGTTGCCGACATGCGGGTGCCCGCCTCGCCGAAGACGACGTTCAACGTCGGCATCATCGAGGGAGGCACGTCGGTGAATACCATCTCGCCGAGTGGCGCGATGGACATCGATATGCGCTCCGAGTCGCCGCGTTCGCTCGCCGACCTGGACGGGAAGGTACAGACGGCGCTCCGCAACGCCCTCGCGGCCGAAAACGCGCGGTGGCCATCGTCGCGCACGAAGATCACGATGGAGATCGACACCATCGGGATCCGACCCGCGGGAGCGCAGCCCGACTCCGCATTCATCGTTCGCACAGCCATCGCGGCGGGGAAGGCGCTCGGGTTCACCTCGCCGACGTCGGCGTCGAGCACCGATGCCAACCTCCCGATGAGTCTCGGAATTCCCGCGATCACCATCGACGGCGGTGGACAGGGGCGCGGTGCGCACTCCACGGCTGAATCGTATGACGACGGCGAGCGCGGCTGGCTCGGTCCTCAATGGGCGGCGCTCATTGTCACCACCCTCGCACGGGCTCGCTGACATTCGATCAGGCGCTCCCCATGCCCATCGCCGACCGCGCTCTGCCGCTGATGCCACGCGCCGCCTCACTCGGCGGCGCGTGCCTCGTATCCGGACTTCTCGCGGGCGCCCTCGCCGCGCAGGATACCACCGCGACCCCGGCGACCCCACCGCCTGCGCCGGCGGACACGGCACGGTGCAACGGTGAAACGATCGCCGAGCTCACGATCGATCGCGCGGAACCGGTGATGGTCGAGCGGTCGGCGGGATGGGCGCGGCCGTTTCTGAGGTTCGCGCTGTCCGGCGCGCCGACGCGCGAGTCCGCTGTCGCGCCTTTCCTGATGATCAAGCAAGGCGGCGAGTGCACGGAACTGTTGCTGCGCGAATCGGAGCGCGTGCTCCGCGCGCAGCCGTACCTGGCCGACGCGCGCGCGACGGTGACGGCCGCCGGTCCGGGGACGGTCGCCGTGCACGTCACGACTGTCGACGACATCCGGCCCATTCTCGGCCTGGGGATGAAGGGCGGCACGCCAACACGGATCAAGATTGGCAGCGGCAACGTCGCCGGGTATGGCATGGCCGCGTCGGTGCACTGGCGCCAGGGACACGCGTTTCGCGATGGGTTTGGCGCGACCTACACGAATTACCACACGTTCGGGCGGCCGTGGCTCTTCGAGGGCGTGTTCGAGCGTGCCCCGTTAGGCCAGATCGCGAGCGCGACCATCTCGAAGCCGCTGTACTCGCAACTGCAGCGCGTTGCGTGGTCCGGCTCCGTCGCCCGCGTCGATCGATATCAGCCGTTTCTCCGTGGCGAGGACGAGCCGGCGCTCAGCCTCGATGTCCAGCGGCGGGCGTGGCAGGTGAACTCGGTCTATCGTATCGGCGGCGGGAACCTGGGGCTCTTCGCGGGCGCGGGCGTGTCGGGTGACGAGGTGATGCCGGCGAACGAGGGCGTGATCATCGCCGATACGGGATTCGTCGCGCACGATGATACGGTGCTCGCCAACCGGTTCACCGACACGAGACGCACGATCGTTGCGGCGATTCTCGGTGCTCGCGCGCTTTCATTCTTCAAAGCGCAGGGGTTCGACGCCCTGGAGGGCGCGCAGGACATGGCGAACGGTATCCAGTTCGGCGGGATGTTCGGTCGCCAGCTTCGATCCGAGGGCGCCGACGGCTGGTTCATTGGCAGCGCGCTCTACGCGGGCGTGGGGAATCCGCGTGGGTTTTTCGGGCTTCAAGGGAGCATCGAGACCGGTCGCGCCGACGGCGAGTGGAACGACGTGATCGCGGCCGGGCGGCTCGCGTGGTACGCGCGTCCGTCCGAGCGCCGGACGCGGATTGCGAGCTTCGAGTACGCCGGGGCGTGGAATTCGACGGTGCCGTTCCAACTCGAGCTGGGCACCGACCGCGTTGGCGTTCGCGGGTACGATGACTCGTATACGGCCGGCGGACATCGCGCGGTGTTGCGTGTCGAGGAGCGCCTGGTTTTCCCTGGCTTCTCGAAGTATCTGGGGTTCGGCGGTGCCGCGTTCGTCGACGTCGGAAAGATGTGGGCCGGCGACGTACCGTTTGGCGACACGGTGAATCCGCGAGTTGGGGCGGGGCTGGGGCTGATCTTCGCGGTGCCGCGCTCCAGCCGCCGAAATCTGCGCGTGGATGTCGCGACGCCGCTCATCTCCGATCCCGGATCGGGGTGGGGCGTCAACGTGACGATCACGCCGAGCCGCCTGCGCTTCTGGCGCGAGCCGTCGGATCTCGCGCGTGCGCGATCGGTGGCGCAGGCGCCGGCGGTGTTTGGGTGGCCGTAGCGCGCCTGCGGCGCGCTACGGCCACAGCTATCAGCCATGAGCCATGAGCCAAGAGCCATGAGCCATCAGCCATCAGCGACCAGCAAAGCCAGAACCCTCGGGAAGCCCCTCTCCTGCAATAGGGGTTGCTATAGGGGTCAGAGTCCTAACGCATCGTTTCAATGCGTCGCGCCATCGGGCGGACGCGGAAAGAGCCGCAGAGAACGGCTCCCGTCCTTCGAGTCCGGCGCACGCAGCCCGGTCGGAACGGCGATGACGCGGATGACGCCGAAACGGCCGGATGAGGGGACGCGTCTCGCGCCAGGTCAGGCATTCAGAACGGAGGGGTGAAACGGATGAGGGGATGAGGGGATGAGCGACATCATCCCACGTAGATCAAAGCTCCGCTCGCCGGAACGTGACTGAAGGGGGAACGGCTCCCCGGGATGTCACTCGCCCCGGGAGCAGTTCCCCCTCGCTTCCCGGCTCTGGAGAG
>DASURJ010000162.1:0-6007 GCA_036280115.1 Gemmatimonadaceae bacterium | reverse complement strand
CGGCCAGTAGTTCGGAAAGAGCCGGACGATGTCCTGGCGCCGACCGAGCCTGGCGCGCTGCCCGTCGACGAGACGCGATTCGATGAGGAGCCTGTCCGCCTCGGGGAACTCGTGGCGATGCGCCAACACCGTCGCCGTGATCGCGCTATCCACGCGCTCGCCGTGGTAGCTGCGTGCGTAGAGGTAACGCCAGTAGGCAAACCAGAAGGACGAGTCGGCAGCGATGGCGCGCGCGAAGTGCTCCGGTGCGAGACGAAACTGCGCGCGCGCCATCGCCTGCTCGCCAGCCAGGTACTCGCGCAGTGCTTCCACGGACGACGTCGTGATCGACGCGAGGCTCGGGATCGGCGTGTCCACACCAGCGCCGAGCTCACGGAGGAGCGCGAGCGAGATCGAGTCGGTCAGTCCCGTGATATCGCCCATTGAGGCACGCGTGGAGATGCGCCCACGCGGCGAAAGATCCGCCGCGTCGAAAATGCCGGCATCGACACGAATCTCGTCGCCCGACCTGACGAGCGTCCCGTGAATGACTCGCGCCGCCCCGAGGCGCCGAGCGAAATCACCGAGGTCGCGAAGCGTGGTTTTCGGCTCGTTCGCTTCGGGCTGCGCCAGGATCGTGATGGGCTCCACGGCCCGGAGACCCGCAGCCCCGTCGAGGTTCGCGCTGACCGTGATGACCAGCTCGCGCCCAACCCGCTCGAGCACGGTATCGCGACCGACACCCGCCGGCGCGAATCGCGCGACCGCGATGCTCGATGTCACCGCGGACGGGCTTGTTGCCGTTGCTCGCCGGGACCAGGCCCACCAGCCGATTCCCCCGATCAGTCCCGCGAGCGCGGCCGCCGTGAGCGCGACGGGCCGGCCGAGTCTCGATCGGTGCAAGGGACCTGATTTCGTGTGTGCGGCGCCCAACCCATGCGCGACCCGGACGAGGTCCGCCAGCAGATCTCGCGCGCTCTGATATCGGGCTGCCGGCTCCTTCATGAGACACCGAGTCACGACTCGCACGGCATCGAGCGGAACGTCCGGGCGCAGATCACGAAGTCGCGGTGCGTCATCGTGGCGGATGGCGTAGATCAGCGCCTGATCGTCATCGGCGCGGAAGGGACGGACGCCGGCGAGCATCTCGAACAATGTGACGCCCAGCGACCACAGGTCCGTGCGAGGATCGACGCGTGCGCCGCGCGTCTGCTCCGGGCTCATGTACGCCACGGTGCCTAACGTCGCCCCGGGCTGGGTGAGAGCGTCTCCAGCGGACTTCGCCACGCCGAAATCGACGATTCTGGCGGTGCCGTCCGGGCTGACGATCACGTTCCCCGGCTTGATGTCGCGGTGCACGATCCCGGCGGCATGCGCGGCAACGAGCCCGTCGGCAATCTGCGCGCCGACGCCGAGCGCGGTGTCGACCGGCAACGGCCCGCGCGCGATCATGTCGCGGAGCGTCTCGCCTTCGCAGTAGGCCATCGCAATGTAGAGGCGACCGTTGGTCGTCTCTCCCATCTCGTAAATGGGTGCGATCCGTGGATGGTCGAGTGCCGACGCGGCCTTGGCCTCATCGGCGAATCGCCGCTTGGCGACATCGTCGGTGCCGAGCCGTCGGGGCAGAAGCTTGAGCGCGACCGCACGGCCAAGCCGTGAATCCTGCGCGAGATACACCACCCCCATCCCACCCCGACCCAGCCGGCGAATCATCGTGTAAGGGCCGATCGTCCCGCCTTCCTCGGGATCGCTCGCACCGTCGAGGAGATCAGCGCATCGGGAGCGGTCGAGCTCTCCCAGAAACCCGTCGGACCGATCGTAGGCCGCCAGCAGCCGCTCGAGATCACGACGAACATCCGGATCGACATTCCCCAGGCGCAGGAATTCGGCCCGCTCCGCCGCCGAAAGATCCACGGCCTCGGCGAAGAGCGCTTCTATCTGTCGCCAACGTTCGGGAGGAGCGATTGCCATTGAGAGAACGGGAAGGGCGGCTCCCTCTCCTGCGTATCCGCCGCCGCGAGCGGGCAACCGGCCGGCGTCGGCTGGCTACGTCTCCTTCTCGCCGTGCAGCGTTTCGTAGAGCCACGCCCGGGCGAGTGCCCAGTCGTACTTCACCGTCCGCGGCGAGGTGCCGAGTGCGTCGGCCGTCTCCTCGACGCTGAGTCCACCGAAGAACCGGCACTCCACGACCCGGGCGTGCCGCGGATTGCGCTCGGCCAGCTGGTCCAGCGCGCGGTCCAGGTCCAACAGTTCGGCCTCGAACCCATCCACCCCGATCTGATTGTCATCCAGGCTCGACGCGGCGACACCGCCACCACGCTTCTCGGCGTTCCGCCGACGCGCCTGGTCGACGAGCACCTGACGCATGGCACGGGCAGCTGCCGCGAAGAAGTACGCTCGCCCCTGCCGAGTCACCTTCGTGTCGTCCACGAGCTTCAGGTAGGCCTCATGGACGAGCGCCGTCGTTTGGAGTGTGTGCTCGCGCCGTTCGCGCGCGAGCGCGCGGTGGGCGAGCTCGCGCAGCTCGTCATAGAGAAGCGGCACGAGCCGCTCGAGCGTGGTCTCGTCGCCGGCCGTCGTCGCCAGGAGGGCGGTTACGTCGGAGCGGATGGGAAGAGCGGCAGCCATAGGTGCGGTTCGATGTCCCTACCATAAGGCGCGACCCGGCCCGGCGCCACGACGAGGCGCGCGAGGTCCCGGCGGTTGATCGCGGTGATCGGCGTTGCCCCGGGAATCGGCTTGCTGCGCAGGTGGAAACAATAGCCTCGCGCGTGTTGCGCGATCACCAGTTCCATGCACCGCCCCGCGACGGGGAAGGAGACTCCGATGATTCGGTCGAGGACAATGGCCGCGCTGGCCGCGCTGATCCTGTCGGCTGCCCTGATGCCCGCGTGCCGAGATCAGTCGTTGCCGACCCAGGTAGACATGGTGCCAGACCCTCAGCAATCCATCAGGGTCGAAACCGGTGAGGACAACCTCGGACCGCCGTACTACTCACCGATCCAGCCCGGTTGGTTTCCGATGACCGAGTCGTGGGCCGCCGTTCCGTGGGTCCGAGAGCCCGAGTGCGTACCGCCCGGCTTCAACATTCTCGACCTGCTGGACCTAACGATTCTCCTCCCTCCGGTGGTTCCGTTCCCCGGTCCGCGCCCGTTCTTCTGTCCGCTGACGGTCGAGGGTCACGAGATCTGGAACACCGATCCGCCCGATCCGGCAGTCGGACCGTTGAACGTGGTGTGGAACGGCCTCGGGGCGGTCCCGATCTATTTCGTGAGCACCGCGGACCTCCTACCGGCGATTGCCGATGGACAGCTCACGATCGCCGACCTGGAGGCGATGGGCTCGCTGCGCGTAGGGCACGCGGGGACGTTTACGATGACGAACCAACTTGGCGCGGCACGTGGCGCGCCAGGAACGGGGAAGATCACCATCACCGCGAACGGCGTGCTCGAGGGCGGCGGAACGTTCTTCTTCCAGACCGCCGAGGGACCGCCACATAAGGCGCCGATCGCGCACACGAGGATCGAGCTGCGCTAGAGTCTGCGGCCGGTGCGGCGGACCCCCTTCGCCGCACCGGCCGCGGCGTGACGCCGCAGCTGACACGAAGCTCTGGTGGTATGGCCGGTTCGGCGAAGCCAGGCGTGGCCGAGCGTCGAGAGCCAGGGTAGGATTGCGTGTCCTGGAGCCGCCGGCTCCGCAACCCGCCAACGTATCAGCCGCCTCATGCCCCGGCTCCTGCTCCGCCGCGCGCTCGTCACGTCCACGCTGTTCGTCCTGCTGCCAGGCTCACTCGTCGCTCAGAGCACGTCGCCGAAGAGTGCACGCGCCACGCGCATCGTCGGACCGGTGCCGCGCATCGACGGCGAGCTCGATGACCCCGCCTGGCAGCGTGCCGCGGTGATCTCGGACTTCGTCCAGAAGATCCCCGTCGAAGGTGCGGAGCCGAGCGTGGCGACCGAGGTGCGCATTCTCTACGACGACCACGCGCTCTACGTCGGCGCGCGCATGCGTCGTCCCGACCCTAACGTGATCCGCACGTCGATCACCCGGCGCGACGGCGAGAGCGATGCCGAAGTGTTCACGGTTTCGCTCGACCCGTACCTCGACCGGCGCACCGCATACAGCTTCTCCATCTCGTCAGGCGGCGTCCGAGGAGACGCGTATCACTCGCAGGACAGCGAAGATTCCGGCCGCGAGACGCAGTTCGACCCGATCTGGAGCGCCCGCGTGCGCGTGGATGGGGAAGGGTGGACCGCGGAGATGCACATCCCCTTCTCGCAGCTTCGCTTCAACGCCGGCGCCGAGCAGACGTGGGGGCTCGAGCTCACCCGCAACGTCGCCGACAAGAGCGAGCGGATTCAGTGGGTGCTCATTCCGGTCTCGGCGGCGGGGTTCGCGTCGAACTTCGGGCGACTCGAGGGGATCTCGGGAATTCCGCCAACGCGCCGACTCGAGCTTCTCCCGTACGTCGCCGCCGACCTGACCTATCGCGCGAACGTGAGCGCGCGAAATCCGTTCGACAACAGGTTCGGCGGGCGTGTCGGCGGCGACTTGAAGTACGGGCTGGGACCCAACCTCACCCTCGACGCGACGGTGAACCCGGACTTCGGGCAGGTCGAAGCCGACCCGGCAGTCGTGAACCTCACGGCATTCGAGACGGTGTTCGACGAGCGGCGGCCGTTCTTCATCGAGGGGAACGAGCTGCTCACGGGCCGCGGGCAGAGCTTCATCGGGCGGCCCACGTGGTTCTACAGCCGGCGCATCGGCGCCGCGCCGCGTGGTGTCGCGCCGGGTCACTTCGTGGACATGCCGGCGAACACGACGATCCTCTCCGCCGCGAAGGTGACGGGGCGCCTGGCGTCGGGGCTTTCCGTGGGCGCGCTTGCAGCGATTACTCCGCGCGAGTACGCCCGGACGTTCGACACGACGAGCGTCGTGCGGGACAGGATCGCCGTCGAGCCACCAAGCTCCTTTGGCGTGCTCAGGCTGCAGCAGGAGTTCGGAAGCCAGCAGTCGAACGTCGGTCTCTCCATGACGCACGTGAACCGGTGGCTCGACGGCCGCGGTGGGCTCGAGTCGCTCCTGCCAAGCAGTGCGGTGGCGGGCGGCGTGGACTGGAAGCTCCGGTACAGGCAGGGGATGTACGAGGTGACGGGGTGGGTTGGTGGGAGCCGAGTGGAGGGGAATGCCGACGCGATCGCGCGCCTGCAGCGCTCGAGCGCGCACTACTTCCAGCGACCGGATCAGGATCACGTCGAGCTCGACCCCACGCGCACGTCTCTGAGCGGTGTCTCCGCGTCGTTGCGGGCGGACAAGAACGCCGGCCGCTTCACCCTGTGGGGGATACAGCTCTCGACGCGATCACCGGGATTCGACATCAACGATGCGGGGCAGATGCGGAGCGGCGATGACATCGACTTCAACGCCGACATCCAGCTGCGCGACACGAAGCCTAACAAGTACGTCCGGTTCTTCAACTTCGGCACGTCCACGGTGGCCGGGTGGAACTACGGCCGAACGCAGCAGTACCTGCGCCTCAACCAGACCGCGCAGGCCACGCTGCACAACTTCATGAGGTTGAGCGCGCGCGTGACGTTGCACCGGCGGTCGCAGAGCGACGACCTCACGCGCGGCGGCCCGCTCATGGGGACGCCGAACGGGTACGCCGTATTCGGGCAGGTCCTGAGCCGGCCTAACGTGCCGACCACCTGGAACGCGCGAACGGAGTACTACCACGACGAGTTTGGCGGGTGGCGGTGGGACGCAGGCGCCGGACTGAGCATTCGCCCGGCGTCGCAGTGGCAGGCGTCGGTGGACCCGACGTACTCGCACTCGGTCGACGGACGCCAGTATGTGATGGCGCGCTCGGACGGGAGCGCGGCGACGTTCGGCCAGCGCTACATCTTCTCCTACCTCGAGCGCAGCACGCTCTCGGCGCGGTTCAGGGTGAACTACGCGTTCACGCCGAACTTCACGGTCGAGGCGTACGCGGAGCCGTTCGCGGCGAGCGGTCGGTTCTACGACTTCG
>DASURJ010000161.1:0-5052 GCA_036280115.1 Gemmatimonadaceae bacterium | reverse complement strand
CGCGCCATCGGCTGCTGTGGTCGATGCACCACGCCATCATGGACGGTTGGTCGGCGCTGATCGTGCTCGAGGAAACGATGCGTGACTACGACACGCTCGCCTCGGGCGGCACGCCTAACGTCACAGCAGCGCTGTCGTTCGACTCCTTTGTCGGATGGGTGCAGGCGCAGGACCGTGGGCGGGACGAGGCTTTCTGGAGGCGGACGCTCGCGGGGTTCCCCGGTCCGGCCAGCCTTCCCGGAGGGCGGACATCACGGCGGGCTGGCAGCACACGCGTGAAAACGACCCACCTGCTTTCGCTCGACGCGACGCGGGAGCTCCGGTCAACCGCCGCGCGGCTTCGCGTGACGGTGAATACGCTGCTCGTGGGCGCATGGACGATAATGCTCGCGCGGCACGCCGGCCGCGACGACGTGATCGTCGGCGTGACCGTCTCCGAACGTCCGGCGGAGCTTCCCGGCGTCGAACGCGCGGCAGGACTCTACCTGTCCACGGTCCCCGTGCGGGCGCCGGTGCAACAAGGCATCGCCGCGGACGACTGGCTTCGGCGGTTGCAGCTCGCACTGAGTGAAGCGCGCTCCCATGCCGCGCCCGGCCTCGCGGCTATCCAGCGCTGGAGCGACCAACCGCCCGCTACGCCGCTCTTCGAGAGCCTCGTCGTCTTCGAGAACTTTTCCGACGACGCCATGAGCGCCTTCATTCCCGGCGACACCCCCGATGACGAACCTGTCGGCGACAGGCTCGTGCTGCGGGCCGCAGCGATGGACGTACCTAACGATATTCCGCTGGTGCTGCTCGCGCTCCCGGGCGACCGGCTGTCGCTCCAGGTGGTCAGCGACCCCGAGGTCGTTCCCGAGTGGATTGCCGCTCGGCTGGCGTCGCAGCTCGTGACACTCCTCGTGGCCCTCGCCGGCGACCCGCGACGCCCCGTTACCGATCTCACGGCGATCGATGCGGCCGAGCGCGCGATGCTGCTCGACGAGTGGAGCGGCGCACGCGCAGTGCCGCCGGAGGCGATCGACGTCGTCGATCGCTTCGAGCAACGCGCCGCGGCAACGCCGAACGCCATCGCGTTGTGGACGGAGTACGCCCACATCACCTACGAGGCGCTCGACCGCCACGCGAATCGCCTTGCCACGCGACTCGCCACCGCCGGCCTCGGAGACAATCCGATCGTCGGCATCCTGGCGGACCAGCCGGCCGACGCCGTCACCGCCATGGTGGCCGCACTCAAAGCCGGGGCAGCGTACGTCCCGCTCGACTCCAGGCTGCCGAATGCGCGGCTGCGGAGAATGGTCGCGCCCCTGCACGCGGTGATCGCCGCCCCGTGGCGCGCCTCGCACATCGACGACGTCGTTCGTACGCTTCGACTCGACGACGCCGCCGACGTTCCCGACCAGCGGCCACCACGCCCGGCAACGGCGGACCACGCGGCCTACGTGATCTTCACCTCCGGCTCGACCGGAGAGCCGAAAGGTGTCGTCGTGGAGCGCGGCCAGCTCGCGGCCTCCACCGCCGCGCGCGATGTCCACTACCCGGAGCCGCCGAGCCGCTTCCTCCTCCTGTCGCCCACGTCCGTCGACAGCGCCGTCGCGGGGATCTACTGGACGCTGAGCACCGGCGGCACCCTCGTGCTGCCACCGGCACGGGCGGAGCAGGACGCGGACGCGCTGGGGCGCCTCGTCGAACGCGCGGGCGTGACACACACGCTCCTCGTGCCCTCGCTCTACCGCGCGCTTCTCGACACCGCCGACCCACGTCGCCTTGCGTCGTTCCGGTGCGTGATCGTCGCCGGCGAGGAGTGTCCGCAGGACGTCGTGCAACTTCACCATGCACGCCTGCCGGAGGTCGCACTGCATAACGAGTACGGGCCGACCGAGGCAACGGTCTGGGCCGCCGCGGCCCTGCTCGCCGCCACGGACGCAGGCGTCGGCCGCGGCCGAACACCGATCGGCCGTCCGGTCCCCGGCGTCCGCGTCTACCTGCTCGACGACGCGCTGCGCCCCGTTCCCGCCGGCAGCGTGGGCGAGATCTGCATCGGAGGCGTCGGCGTGGCCCGCGGGTACCTGGGGCTGCCTGACGAGACGGCACGGCGATTCGTCGCCGACCCGTTCGCTGCCGGCGGGCGGATCTACCGGAGCGGCGATCGCGGCCGTTTCCGCGAAGACGGGCAGCTCGAGTTTCTCGGCCGTGCCGACGAGCAGATCAAGGTCCGTGGATTCCGAATCGAGCCTGGCGAGATCGAGCGGGCGCTGGTGGAGCACCCCGCGGTGCGCGACGGGGCGGTCGCACTCGTGCGACCGCCGGTCCCCGATGATCCAGCGGCGCTCGTCGCCGCACTCACGAACCTCGCGGACGATGAGGTCGAGCGCATGCTTCGCGACGCGGAGGCTGTAACCTGATGCGAAAGCTCAAGCGCGATCGTGCCTACGAGCTCACGCTCGAAGTCTCCGACGGTGCGTTCATTCGCCCGCCCCATGACGCGCAACGCAACTGGCTCCTCAATCGCTTTCTGCGCGAGGCCGGCGAGGACCTGCAGGCGCTCGACGCCCTTGCCCGCCGGTTCGTGCCCGGCCAACCGCGAGTGCTCCCAGCCGACATGCGAACCGCGGACCTGACCGACGATGAGATCATGGAGGACTGGCAGCGTCCGCTGATGGAGGTGATGGCGTCGATCGCGGCGAGCACCCGTGGTGACGTCCTCGAGATCGGCTTCGGGCGAGGCATTCTCGCGGGGCTCATCCAGCACTCCGGCGTACGCTCGCACACGATCGTCGAGTGCAACCCGCACGTCCTTGCCCGCTTCGACCGATGGCGCGAGACGCTCCCTGACCGCGACATCCGCGTCGTACCGGGCCTGTGGCAAGACGTGATGGATTCACTCGGCGAATTCGATGCCGTGGTCTTTCATACCTACGCCCTCGACGAGGACGAGGCAGTCGAGCTCCTGTCGCGCAGCGTCACCTTCGCCTCCAACTTCTTCTCCGTCGCGGCGGCACACCTCCGTCCCGGGGGGCTCTTCACCTACCTCACGAACGAGATCGACAGCCTCTCACGTGCGCACCAGCGACTCCTGTTCGGGCACTTCAGCGCGTTTCGCCTGCAGCGGGTGCCACTGACGCTCCCGCCGGACGTCCGCGACGCGTGGTGGGCCGACTCCATGATCGCGATTGCGGCGGTGAAATGAACGACGATCGCACAAGCGCGATCCGACGGCGCGTAGCAGCCCTCTCGGACGCACAGCGCGGAGCGCTCGCCGCGTTGCTCGGGCGCACGGCCGAGAGAGGTCCCGCGGCGCGTCTCGTCGCGTTCCTCGAGCTCGAGGACATGTCGTCGGTAACCGACGATGTGCTCCGCGCGTTTCTCGCCGAGCGTCTCCCGGACCATGCGATCCCGTCGCGCTTCGTCGCGCTCGAACGACTACCGCGGACCGATGCGGGAAAGCTCGACCGCAGCGCTCTCGCGCACGCTGTGGGAACCGATCTCGGGACCGGGGCCTCCATCGACCGAAGCCGAACGCTGCCGCGAACGCCGCTCGAGGAGAAGATCGCCGCGATCTGGCGCGACGTGCTTCAGGTGAACGACGTCGGAGTCGACGAGGACTTTTTCGAGATCGGCGGCGACTCGCTCCTCAGCATCCGCGTTATTGCCCGCGCCGGACGCGAGGGGATTCGCATCGCTCCCGAGCGCTTCTTCGAGCGCCCCACCATTGCGCACATGGCGGCCAGCGCTGGCGCCCGTGATCTCGAGGTCGAGCAGGGCCGCGTCCCGGCATCATTCGCCGATTCCGTCGGCGATGCACCGTTGACCCCGATCCAGCACTGGTTCCTCGACGCGATCCCGCGACACCGAGACCGCTGGAACCAGTCGTACCTCCTGGAGTCGGGTCACGCGCTCGACGCCGCGCAGCTCGAGGCAGTCGTTCGCGAGCTCGTGACGCACCACGACGCGTTACGCCTCCGGCTGACCTGCCGCGACGGTCAGTGGCGACAGGAGTTCTTGCCGCCGGCCGATGCGACGCCCTACCGCGTCGTCGATCTCGAGACGGTCCCCGAGTCGGACTACGCCACGCGCGTCGCCGACGAGTGCGAGCGGGAGCACGCGGGACTGCGGATCGATGAGGGGAGACTTTTTCGCTGCGTCCACTTCAAGGGCGCGCGAGGGTGGTGTCGAATCCTCCTGGTGGGGCACCACCTCGTCCTCGACGGCGTCTCGTGGAGCGTCATCCTCGACGACCTCGCGATGCTCGTGGCGCAGGCTGCCCGTGGCGAGCAATTACGACTGCCGCCACGAACGGCGTCCGCACGAGCGTGGGCGATCGCGCTCGCGGACCTCGCCGCGACCCCGGCCGTCACGGTATCGGCGTCGCACTGGCTCGCCATGCCTGCCGGCGAGGAGCGGATCGGCGAGCTCGCGGGCTGTCATCGGGACGCCGGAGTGGTGACGCTCTCGCTCGAGCCATCGGACTCGCGCGCGCTGATGCAGGAGGCGACGCGCCGATCCGGGACATCGGCGCCGGTCGTCCTCCTGGCAGCGCTTCTCCTCGCCTGGCGCGCGTGGACCGGCAACGAGACGCTGCGTCTCGATGTCGAGGGACACGGACGTGACGTGCTGGGCACCCGGCTCGACGTCTCGCGTACGGTCGGGTGGTTCACGACTGTCTTCCCGATCTATCTCGCGATGCCGCAACGCGCGGACCTCGGGGCCGGGCCGTCACACGATGCGTTGGTGAGGGCGGTTCACGATGCGGTCGAGGCCCTGCCGTTGCACGGCGCCGCTCACGGGCTCGCGCGATACCTGACGCCTGACGAGTCGCTGCGCGCCGCGCTCGAGGCGCAACCGCGACCCACGGTCCTCTTCAATCTGCTCGGCACGCACGACGTCACCCTGCCGGCTTCGTCGCGGCTCCGCGTGACCGACGAACCACAGGGACGGCCCCGGAGTCCCGACGCGCCGCGCCCGTACCTTCTCGAGCTCAACGCACGCGTCGAGCGCGGAGCGCTCATCGTCACCATCGAGTACTCGCGACTCGCACATGACGACGAGACGATC
>DASURJ010000160.1:0-2844 GCA_036280115.1 Gemmatimonadaceae bacterium | reverse complement strand
ACGGACAACACGGCCATCGACAACTTCCCGGTGTGGTCGCCTGATGGGGAGCGCATTGCGTTCCACTCGAACCGCGACGGCAACTTCGAGATCTACACGATGGCGCCGGATGGCACGGACGTCGTTCGCGTGACGAACAATCCGGCGTTCGACTTCTTCCCCGCGTGGCGTCCGTGACCGCTGCGCGCTAGGTTGGCTCGGGGCGCCCGTACGCTGTCGTCGTGTCGGGCGCATGGGTCCCGAGTCACCATGCCCGCGTCCGACTCCACACCACCTGCGCGCTGGCCGTCGCGCCGCATCCTGCTCGTCGATGCGGACGCGTTTTTTGTCGCGGTCGCCCGGCTCGAGGATCCCGAGGGCGCCGGACGTGCTCGCCTGCTCATCGTTGGCGGCGCACCGGGTAGCCGCGGCGTGGTGTGCTCCGCGTCGTACGAGACGCGACAGTTCGGCGTGCGCTCCGCGATGCCCATCTCGCGCGCCCTCCGCCTTTGCCCGGGCGCCACGTGCGTGCCGGTTCCACGCGCGGCGTGCGGCCGCAAGAGTCGCGAGATCGCCGCGGTGCTCGAGCGCTTCGCACCCGTCGTCGAGTGCGCCAGCATCGACGAGTGGTATCTCGACCTGACCGGGACCGAGGGAATTTACGCGGGTCGATCACTCGCCGATGTGGCGGTGATGATTCGCGATGCGGTGCGAACGGAAACGTCGCTCGGCGTCTCGATCGGGGGCGGAACATCTCGCCTCGTCGCGAAGCTCGCGGTCGAGCACGCGAAGCCGAAGGCAGACCGGCCGACGAACGGCGTATTCGTCGTTCCCGACGGCGAGGAACAGGCATTCATGAGTGGCCTTACGCTCGCGGAGCTTCCGGGCATTGGGCCGAAATCGCGCGAGCGGCTCGATCGCGTCGGCCTCCGCACGGTCGCCGACGTGCTCGCACACGACATCCCGACGCTCGCGCGGCTCATCGGCGAGCGCGAGGCGCACTGGCTGCACGAGCGAGTACGGGGCATCGACCGCACGCCGGTCGAGCATCGCGACGTCTCGAAGAGCATCAGTCGCGAGGAGACGTTCGATACGGACCTGTCGAGCGATGACGACCTCGAGCGCGAGTTGCTGCGGCTCGTGGTACGTGCCGCGTCCGACCTGCGCTCGGATGGGCTGGCCGCCCGCACGATCACGGTGAAGCTCCGCGACGCCGACTTCAAGACTCGACAGGCGAGTCGGACGCTCCCCAATCCCGTGATCGCGGATCGGGTCATCCTCGCGACCGCTCGATCGCTGCTTGGCCGGTTACGGCGCGCCCGGCGGGTCAGTGCACGACTGCTGGGGGTGTCGCTCTCCTCGCTCGACCCGGCCGACCTCGAGACACAGCTCTCGCTGTTCGCCGTGCCGTCGGAGTCCGTGGAGACCGAGCGCGACCGCGCCCTCGCCGGCGCCGTGGACAAGCTCCGCGCGAAGTTCGGCACGTCGGCGATCGTTCCCGGCCGGCTGACCCAGCGGCGCTGACTCTCAGCGGCGCTGCCCGGCGAGCCTAACGCGCGTACAGCTCGGCCGTACTCACGGTGGCGTTCTCGGCCGACGGGTCGAACGCGTGCCGGACGAGCCCTTCCGCCAGTTCCCGTCCCGTCATCGACCGAAGGCTGGCTCCGATGCGGTTCACTCCAACAGCGCGAAGCAGGAACCCCGCGACGTTGCCGGCAGCCGCCCCCACGCGCTCGAGCGGGCGCGACTCATCGCGTCCCGGTCCGGTGATGAACGACGGGCGCGCGATCGTAAACGGCAGGCCACTCGCTCGCAGGAGCGATTCGGCGCGCCACCGAGCCACCAAATACGGGTTCGTCGCGTGCTCGCGCACGCCTAACGATGACAGGTAGATGAACCGCGGCCGGCTGCCCGACGCGACCGCCGCCCGGATGAGCAACGACGTGAGTCCGTAATCGATGCTCTCGTAACTCTCCGTGCTTCCGCGAGCGGCCGCCGCCCGCCGCCGGGCACGCGTGGTGCCGAGGAGCGAGAAGACGTGTGTCGGCTGCAGCACCGAGAGCGTCTGCGTCATCTCGGCGGCCCCCCACGGTGTGCTGTCCACCGCCGCCCCCGCCGCCTCGAATCGGTCGCGCCACGCATCGGCATTGGCCGAGTCCGGGCGTACGTGTGCGATGGTTCGTACGCCGCGCTCCACGAGGAGCGGCACGACCTCTCGACCGGTGTAGCCGGTGGCTCCGGCAACGAAAGCGATCTGCACCGAGCGTTTCGGGGAGGGGTGGGCCGTCTACACCGGCGCAAACCGGCGCGTCGACGACGGCTCGATGTCAGTCCGAGGCACTCGGCAACCCCGCCGTGAGCGCGAGTTGAACACGCTCCACCAGCCGAGCGTTGTCGCTGACGAGCACCGCGACGAGGTTGTTCGAGGTGATGAGCCACGCCGGTCCGCCCCACGCCGCCTCACTCCCGCGCCGGGCAATCGCCACGGTATCGATGGCCGCCACGGCCGTCGCGCGCTCGGCGGCGGACGCAAACACGTAGACGTGCAGCCTCGCCGGTCCGAGGGCGTACTCGATACCCTCGACGGAGAAAAGATCGGCAGCGGGCGCGTCCTGTTTCTGCGGAACGAAGCCCGCATCGGTCAGCCGCTTCTCCACACTGCACGGCTGCCACGCGCCCGCCGAGACGCAACCCGCACCCGGCCTGGGCGCGGCGGAATCACCGGGCGTCCCCGCGGTCGCCGACGACCGTGGTACGCCCGGTGAGACCGCTGCCAGCGAGTCGGACGCCCGGTCTCCCCCGTCTCCCCCCCCACACGCGATGGCGGCGGCCGCCGCCATCGCGATGGCAATCGATGAAGTCCCG
>DASURJ010000159.1:0-7122 GCA_036280115.1 Gemmatimonadaceae bacterium | reverse complement strand
ACGGGTCCGGGGCGCCGCTTCACCAACAGTTCCGCCGACAATCGATCGACGAGCTGGAGCACCTGCGCGGTGTCGCCCTCGACGCTCACTTGCGCACGCGGCGGAGCCTCATCCCCGTTCTCGAACAGAGACGCCTGGATGCGCAGCGTGGAACCGGAGGCGACGACAGTTCCAGTGATGTACGTCCCGGCGCCGACTTGCCGCACCACGTCGCGGCCCTCGTCCACGCGTCCCCCCGCAACGCCGTTTCTGGTGAGCGCTGACAGCACGGTCCCGGGATCCACAGCCTGGAGGTCGTCGACGCCGTCGAGGTTGCGGCTCAGGAGGTCGACGATGCCCTCGCCGAGATACGCGAGGTGGTCGCTGCCACGCACGGTGAAGGGAAGCACCGCGAAGCGGTCGCGCGCGTCGGTGTCGCTGTCGGTCATGGCGAATCGTGCGACCCCCCATGCCCCTGCGGCGATCACCGCCACCCCGAGCGCGGCGACCAGCACGCGCGGTCGTTTGCGGAATCGAACGGCGTCTGGGGACGACGAATGTTCGCCGGACGCCGCTTGTGCAGGACGTGCGGCCGCGCTATTCGACAACGTCGGTTCGGCGATAGCGGTGGCGAATTGCTCGGCGGTAGGGAATCGGTCGGCCGGCACCCGCGCGAGTGCCTTGCGGACGGCCCACTCGAGCCGTTCGGGGATCTCGTCCCGAGTCCCCGCGAGCGATGGCGCCGGCCCGGCGAGCCTCCGCGCAATCATCGCCTGCGCGGTGGGTCCGCTGAAGGGAGGGGCCCCTGCGACCATCTCGTAGAGAACGCAACCGAGCGAGTAGATGTCGCTCCGGCCGTCGATCTCTCGCTCGCCGGTGGCTTGCTCCGGGCTCATGTACGCCGCGGTCCCGAGGGCCACGCCGGTATGCGTCAGGCGGTCGGCGGCCGCCGCAGTCACCGCGCGCGCGATCCCGAAGTCGCTGACCACCGCATGGCCGGCGGACAGCAGGATGTTCTCCGGTTTGATGTCGCGATGCACCACGCCGTGCGCGTGGGCGTAGGCGAGCGCGCTCGACACTTCGCGGGTGATGCGGAGCGCGTCGTCCAGCGGGAGCTGGCGTTCGCGCGTCAGGCGGTCGCGGAGGGACTCCCCCTCGACGAACGGCATGACGTAGTACAGGAGCCCCTCGGTCTCACCCGAGTCATGAAGGGGGAGGATATGCGGGTGTGTCAGGCGCGCGGCGATCTCGATCTCGCGGAGGAAGCGTTCGGCGCCGAGCGTCTCGGCCACCTCGGGACGCATGACCTTGATGGCGACCTGGCGCCGGTGCTTGCGGTCTTCGGCCAGGACCACATGGGCCATCCCTCCGTGACCGATCTCGCGATCGATCGCGTAGCGATCCGAGAGGGCGACGCGCAGACGTTCGACGATGCCGTGCACGGCTGCCCCTCCATTGGGTGGCTGGTGATCGAAGACCGATACAGTAGCAACGCGACGACGGCCCTGCCAGTCTCACCCTAGGGCACCACCTTGCCGGCGCGCCTTTTCATGAGCGTCTCGACCTCGCCGATCTCCCGCGGCGCGCCGCTCGAGACGCGCTCGAGCCCGCGCTCCGTGAGGATGTAACTGTCCTCGATCCGAACGCCCGTGTTCTCGTAGCGTGCAACCACGTCCCTCACCTTCGCCTTGAACGCGCGATTCTTCGGTGTGTCGGGGAGCACGTCGAGCATGGTCGAGGACACGTAGATACCCGGCTCGATCGTGAACGCATCCCCGACCGCGAACGTGCGGTCGCCGTAGTAAAACTGCGCCGGGTCGTGGACCTCGAGCCCGATGCCGTGGTTGATCCCGTGAATCATCCAGAAGTACGTCTGGCTGCACGGGCTCGGGCGTATCTCGCAGTTCGACTGCCACGGCAGGTCCAGCGTCGCGTCGAGCGACTCTGCGAGCCCTAACGCCACGAGTCCCCGCGCGCGCACGGCGATCGACGAATCCACGGACGCCCGCGCCGACATCCCTGCCCTGGAATTCCGTTCCGCGGCGAGCTGCGCCTCGTAGACGAGCTGGTACAGCGCGCGCTGCTCGCCGGTGAAGGTACCGCTCACGGGGATGGTGCGCGTGACGTCGGCGGTATAGCCCTCGTACTCGGTGCCGGCGTCGATGACGATGACGTCCCCCGGCTTCGCGCTCCCTCGGCTCTTCATGTAGTGGAGCGTGGTGCCATTGAACCCCGCGCCGACGATCGACCCGTACGCCGGCCGGCGGCCGCCGAGCTTCATGAATGCGTGCTCAACGGCAGCCTGGATCTCGTACTCGTGCGCCGGCTCTGGAGCGAGCATCGCCGCGCGGTGCCCCTCGGCGCTGATCTCGGCGGCCCTTCGAATGAGTGCCATCTCGGCGGGGGATTTCCGTGCACGCAGCCGATCGACGATCTCGTGCGCGTCCCTGATGGTGATCCCGGCGCCGAGGTGCCGCACGGCGAACGCGCGCATGAACGCGGAGCCCCGCGTGAGCGAGTCCTGCCGCGCGAAGTCGGCGGCCGCGAAGTCGGCGAGGTGGTAGAAGTCCTTTGGCACCCGCGGGTCGCGCGCCAGCGAGTCGACGAACGGCGTGAGCGCGGAGAATGCGCGGGCCTTCATGCCTAACGTCCGCTCGACGCGGGCCGAGTCGGGCCGCTTCCCGTAGTAGAGTGCGGTGCGCGGCGCGATGGGCGTCAGGAAGAGCGTGGTGGTGGCCCTGCCGCCCTGCGCGACCATGACCATCGCCGCGTCGGGCTCGTCGAACCCGGTCAGATAGTGGAACGCGGGTAGCTGATAGAATGGGCCGAAGTCGGCAACAGGAGTTCTGCCGCCGAACGCGACAACGACGCCGTCGCCGATGCGCGCGGCCACCGAATCACGGCGGGCTGCGTATTCGGTGGTCGGTATCTGGGCCGCGAGATGAGTCGTAGCGGCGAACACCAGCGTGAGCACATGCGTCGGAAGCAGCCGAGCCTGACGAGACATCATGAGTGGGCGGGGGTGATTGGAGGATCCGCGTCTCCGCGCTGGTCGTCCGCGGCGATGGACTCCCGCAGCTTCGCCGCAATGCTCCGGTGCCGGGCCGACACGCTCGAATCTTCACCCATCTCGAGGTACTGCGCGAGCAGCGATCGTTGGCGCCTCGTCAACGAGCTCGGAGACCGCATGAGCTTCTCCCCGTCGGACCGTGCGATCCCGAACGCGGCAGCGAGGCTTCTGGCATCGAACCCGAGGGCGTGCACGGCCATCTGTACGAGCTCGTCGGGTGTGGCGGTTGCCGGCGGTGGAAACGTGGCTTCGATCGCGTCGAATACGCGCGCGCGCTTTGCCTCCTGCCGGTCGATGCGCGATTGCAGTAGACGCGACCTCGTATCAGGCGGCCGTGGTCGCTCGCTATCATCTGCCATTCTCGAGTCCATCCATTCGAGTGGAGCTGTCTCGGCCAGGAATCATCGCATGGGCGCGACCGCCTCGACATGCGTGAGCGCGCCCATACGGGTCCTTCAAGCGTTAGCTGAAGGGTAACACGTGAACGCGAGAATCGGCCGCACGATGCAGGCCAGGAACGAAGCCAACGGATGCCCGGCTTGGATGGGCCGCCCGAGCCTCTCCAAACCGTGATGTAGAGGACCGGTCGGCGGCTCCGACTTACACCTGAAAGCGAGAACGATCCACCCGACGCCAACAGGAGCTAACGATGCTGACCATTACACCATTCCTCTGGTTCGACACCCAGGCCGAGGAGGCCATGAACTACTATGCGTCCATCTTCCCGCGGTCGAAGGTTGTGTCTGTGAACCACGTCCAGGGCCGCGTGATGTCCGTCGAGTTCGAGCTCGAGGGCCAGAAGTTCATGGGGTTGAATGCCGGTCCGCACCACAAGTTCAACGAGGCCGTTTCCTTCTTCGTGGGGTGCGAGACCCAGCAGGAGATCGATGCGCTGTGGACGAAGCTCACCGCCGACGGCGGCGCGCCGGGGCAATGCGGGTGGCTCAAGGACAAGTACGGATTGTCGTGGCAGATCATCCCCAACGCGCTCGGACGACTGATGGGCGGTGGCGGAGATCCGGCGCGGTCGCAGCGTGTGGTCGATGTCCTGATGCGGAGTACGAAACTCGACATCGATCAGCTGCAGCGCGCTTACGATGGGAATGGATGACGGGATGGCGGGCCAGGAAGCGCCGCGGGCTGTCATTCTGCCCGTGTTCCTTCGTGGTCCTGCATGGGAAACGGGGGATGAGTTGGCTTCCAACTCATCCCCCGTTGGGGACGCACGCGATTCGTGAGGGCCCGCTACGGCTGGACGCGCACCCGATTGACGATCGTCACGCCCGGAGCCGTCCGCTTGGCGACGTCCTCGGCGCGTGTCTTCTGGTCTTCACTACCGACCCGCCCGTCGATCGTGAGACGGTTGTTCGCGTCGTCGACGTCGAGGTCGAACCGCGTGAGCACCGAGTCGGCCTCCAGCGCGTCCTCCACGCGATCCTCGATGTCATCGAGGCCGCGTGCCTCACGCATCGGCGCGTCCGGTGACACGGTGATGCGGTTGTCGATCGTTAGGCCCGAGGCCGTTGTGGTCGCGATCTGCTGGGCCAGGGTTTTCTGCTCCTCCGTTCGGACCGCGCCTTCCAGGACGAGCGTGTTGTCGTCGTCATCCACGTCGAGGCGGAACTGGCGGAGGGATGAGTCGGCATCGAGTGCATCCTCGACGCGGTCGTCGAGGTCGTCAGCGCTCACCTGCGTGCCAACCGTGCCGGTTGCGGTGTCGATCACCTGACCAGTCTGGTCGTTGTTGGAACACGCGGCAAGAAGAAACGAGAGGAGAACGGCCGAGGCCGTCGTCGCGCGGCGGGGGATTCCGTTCATGATCTACCTCATGGCTCAGACGTACGCGGGTTTCAACCGGTCCCTTGCATGGCCTGTTCCGGAATGTCAAAGCTGCACTGGCCGACTCCACGCACCCGGGTCATTATCCGCGACACGCCTGGCAGTCATCGGATCGGTTCGTCCCACCAGCCTCGGCCAGGACCCGGACGAACCGCCGCGCACCAAACCCTTCCATACAGCAGGAGAAACAGGATGCGCCGATTCGTCGCCATCGCCGCACTCGCCGCCCTGAGCGCTCTCGCCACGGACGCCGTGGCCCAGGACCCCGGAAAGGCCGTCGTCGACTTCGACAAGAAGCGCGGCGGCAGCGACAAGATGAAGCGCCTGGCGCACGTGCCCGCTCACCAGGGGGCGTGGAAGGCGGCCGACGTCGAGCTCGAGCAGGACAGGAACCGTCCGTACGCGTACCTCTCGGGTTTCGTCAACTACGACGTCACGATCTACGACATCAGCAATACGGCGGCGCCGAAGCAGGTCTATCGCTGGACCATCGAGAACCCCGAGCTGCATCGCGGCATCGGCGCGATGGACGGGAAGTACTTCAAGGTGAACGGCCGCTACTACTTCGCGCAGTCGTTCCAGTTCAATCAGGGGACGCCTGACGCGAACCTCGGCGCTGTCATCTTCGACGTCACGGGGCTGCCTGACACGTCCAAGGTCAAGGTCGTCGCGCGGATCAACTACCCGCAGGCGCCAGGCGGCTTCCACAACACGTTCGCCTACAAGCATTCGGATGGCCGCGCGCTCTATTTCGCGACCACGAACGAATCGAAGGCCATCATCTACGACCTCGGCAAGATCGTGAGCGGCGCGGACTCGAGCACGTGGATCGTTGGCGAGGTCCCGAACCCCACGCCCATGCGTCAGACCGGCCTCGGGGGCTATCACGATTTCTACGTGGGCTATGACCCCGCGACCGAGACGGACAAGTTCTACGGCGCTGGCCTTGGCGGATACTCGGTCTTCGACGTGACCAAACCCGAGACGCCGAAGCAGCTCTTCACCATCACGAGTCTCGGCCTCGACCTCGCGCACACGTTCACACCATCACCCGATGGTCGTTATGCGGTGACCGAGACGGAATATCAGTACACGCCGCTTCGGATCTGGGACCTCGAGCCGGGCCAGTCGGGCAAGACGCAGAACATCGATGTTCCCATCAGTGCATGGACGTCGGACTGGCGCACGCTCGCCCATAACCACGAGGTGCGGTGGCCGTACGTGTTCGTGTCCGCGTACGAGGATGGGCTGCAGGTGTTCGATATGAAGGACCCGCACAACCCGGTGACGGTGGGGCATTACTACACGTGCGAGTGCAAGCACCGGCAGGGCTTTGGTGGCTCGCAGGAGAACGGGTGGCAGGGCACCGCGAGCGTGATGCAGGGTGCGTTCGGCGTGGACGTCCGTAACTACGACGGCCTCGTCGTGATCTCCGACATGCGCACGGGCTTCCACGTGTTCCGCATGGACGGCTTCAACGGCTGGAATGGCAACGATCACGGCATGCCGAACATCTCGAGCGTTCAGCACTGGGACATCGGTCCAAAGGCCGCCGCGGCAAAGCCGAAGGTCGCGAGCGAGTAACGGACGTCATTCCGATGGCCGTAGTCATTCCGAGCGAAGCGGCCGAAGGCCGCGTAGTCGAGGAATCGCGCTCCTCCCGTGAGAGGGACCCCGCTGCCGGGACGACTGCGATTCCTCGCTCCGCTCGGAATGACCTCGTGTTCGGAATAGCATCTCTACGCCATGGTCTTGCTTAGACACATCCTCGTCGTCGCTGCCACGGCGGTAATCCTGCCGCTCGGCCCGTACGACATCATCCTGCTCAACACGCCGCGCACCCCGGCCGCGAAGGGCACCGCGCGGCTCCTCTGGGCGCAGGGACCCTTCGGCGTCACCGTCACCGCCGACGGGCGTGCGAGCTACGATGTCCAGCTCAGCCTAACGGGCCTCCCGGAGCCGTCCACGCTCGGCCCCTACAAGACGTACGTGGCCTGGGCCGCGACGACCAACCTCGACGCCTGGCACCGGCTCGGCGTCGTCGGTAACGGCAATTCGACCGTCGGAAAGATCGAGCTCAACAAGTTCATGCTCGTGATCACCGCCGAGGCGACTGCAACGGCGACCGAGCGTAAAGGCCCGACGGTGCTGCACGGCATCTCGCCGAGCGGCTGGCTGCAGTCGATGACCACACATCCGTTGTTCAGGGGAGTTCAGTGAGACGCGCTCTACAG
>DASURJ010000158.1:0-8432 GCA_036280115.1 Gemmatimonadaceae bacterium | reverse complement strand
GGCACTCGACCCGAACGACCCGGAGTCACTGCTGTGGCTCGGCTACGGGTATTCCGTCTCGGGACGGATCCAGCTCGCGGTCGCGCTGACGGAGCGGCTGCTTCGCGTGGACCCGTTGACGTCGGTCAACGTGTGCATGCGCGGGATGGTGGAGATGCATGACGGCCGGTTCGACGCCGCGTTAGGCTGGACGCAGCGCGCGGTGGACATCGACCCCGACAACCCCACTCCGCTCATGATGCACGGGTGGATGCTCGCCGCGGTGGGGCGGGTGGATGAGGCACTCGTGCTGCTCGACCGGGTGGCGTCGGATGCGGCGGAGATGACGTGGGCGAAGCTCGCGACGCCCATGGCGTGCGCGCTTCGCGGGGACGCGGCCGGCGTGCGGCGCGCGGTAACGCCGGATCTCCGCGCGGCGGTGTGGTGGGACGACCTCTTCTGCTGGTGGACGGCCGAGTGCTTCGCGCTCGCCGGCGACCACGACGGTGCACGCGAGCTGCTCGAGCGGGCGGTCGAGCTGGGGATGATCAACTATCCTTTCCTCGCCCAGCACGACCCATTTCTGGGGGCGTTGCGCGGCGAGGAGCGCTTCGACCGGCTGATGACGCGCGTGCGACGAGCGTGGGAGGCGTTCGAGGTCTAGCGAACGCCCCCCGAGTGGCCGGGCCTAACGCTTCTCGTGCAGCGGCAACAGCTTCTCGACGCTGATGCCCTCGGCCTCGCCCTGGAAGTTCATGACCACGCGGTGGCGGAGGACCGAGAGCGCGACACCGCGCACGTCGTCGATGTCGGGGACGGGGCGCCCGTCCATTGCCGCCCGGGCCTTGGCGCCGAGGACGAGGTACTGGGACGCGCGTGGGCCGGCGCCGAAGCTCACGTACTTCTTGACCTCGGGCCCCGCGTCGCCCTCCTGCGGCCGCGTCACGCGCGCGAGGTTCACCGCGTACTTCACCACCGTAGGCGGGGCAGGAATGCGCCGCACGAGCTTCTGCAGCTCGATGAGCTGCGCGCCGTGGAGCACCGGGACGATCTCATTTTCCATCGAGCCCGTGGTCGCGATGACGATGCGCTCCTCGTCGTCCTTGGACGGGTAGCCCATGCGCAGCTCGAACATGAACCGGTCGAGCTGGGCTTCGGGGAGCGGGTACGTCGCTTCCTGCTTGATGGGGTTCTGCGTCGCCAGCACGAAGAACGGCTCGGGTAGCGCGTGCGTCTGCCCGGCGGCCGTGACCGTGTGCTCCTGCATGGCCTGGAGGAGCGCGGCCTGCGTCTTGGGCGGGGCGCGGTTGATCTCGTCGGCGAGGACGACGTTCGCGAAGACCGGACCCTTCACGTACTTGAAGACGCGACGGCCGGTGGCGTGGTCCTCCTCGAGCAGCTCGGTGCCGGTGATGTCCGCCGGCATGAGGTCGGGGGTGAACTGGACGCGGTTGAACGTCAGGTCGAGCGCCTGCGAGAGCGTCTGGATGAGCAGCGTCTTGGCAACGCCCGGGACGCCGACGAGAAGCACGTGACCGCCGGCGAGAATCGCGGCCACGAGGTTGTCCACGACGTCGAGCTGGCCGATGATGCGCCGCGCGATCTGATCGGTGAGCCGCTTGCGCGCCTGCGTGAGCTCCTGGAGCAGCTGGAGGTCACGCTCGTCGGTGCGGTGTTGCTCGCGAACTTGTGTCCCCACCCTGGGTCCCCGTGTCGGTGATGGTCGTGTCCCGAGTCCTGCGCGGGACGCGCGAAGTGGCCAAGCGGAAGCTAACGCGCGGCGGGGCGAAAGGGTTGGGGTGGTCAGGTGGGGAGCCCCGGACCGGTGTGGCTCCCGATCCGTCCGGCGACCCGGGTGGTTCACGGCTGGCGATCGGGCCGCGCCAGCGCGTCCGTTATCGAAGGGCCGCGACCGTGCGCTCGATTGCCTCGCGCTGCGTGATCTCCCCGCGAACGAACGCGCCCCAATGCTCTTCTACGGTGGGGCGATACCGGCGCCATGCCCGGTCGAAGAGGCCCGTCGAGTACATGTAGGGTGCGTACTCGATGCCTCGTGCGGCCAGCACGCGTTGGAGCGCTGCCCCCGTGAGGTAGAACTGAATCGTGTGCCAGAGGTCGCGGTGATTCTCTCGACGCGCACCGAGGGCGTCGCTCAGAACGCGGTCGGTGGGCACGATCAGCTCATGCCCAAGCTCGTGGAGCACGATCTCGAGGCCGGTCCAGCCGGAAATGGACCGTTCGGCAGGCGAGACGGTCGTATGCGTGACCGGGTTCAACGTGGTGTACGCGCGTCCGGCCCAGACGACGTCCACACGCACCGGCGCGCTGAACCACGGCCGGCCGTAGAGCCGCTCGTGACTGGTCACGATTTCGCGTTCGATGGAGCGGAACAGTGTGGCCGTGGAATCGATCCAGTCGCGGTTTGATCGGTCGTGCGGGGTCCAGTAATGCTTGCGATAGACCGGGGCCGCCTGCTCGAGGACCGCGCGGAGCGCGGGCCCCACTGCGTCAGCGCCCATGTCGTCGGCGGCAAGCGCCCGCTTGATCTCCGTCATGCCGCGCCCGGTGCGGAGGTCGCGGTCCGCGAGCGCGCGATCGTAATACGCAACCGCCGAGTCCCAGGCGGCACGTTCCCCCCGTCCGAGCGGGGCGTCGAGCGGGGACGGCAACGGGGGAACCAGGCGCCGACCACCGGTGTCGGGGCGCTTGGACCACGCCGCGGCGTACAGGGTGTGGTGGAGGTTCACCCAGAACGCGCTGTGGAACTCGACATTGGCGACGGTGGTCACGGGCACGCCCACCGCGTGCTCGGCGGGGAAGGCGCTCAGGAGGAGCACGGGAACGGTGAGGAGCTGACTCATTGGTATATGAGTGAAAGGCTACACCACTGCTCCCGGAATGTCTTGTACGAACCGGTGCCTGGCGCCTGGCATCTTGCAATAGTACTCAGCGTACTATATCGTGACGTACCATGTCACAGGCGCTCACCCCGCTCGCCGGTGCGCTGCTGGGGCTTCTGAACGAGGAACCTCGGTCGGGCTACGACCTTCGCCGCGTGTTCGCCCTCACGCCGATGGGCCACTTCAGCGATAGCCCGGGGGCGATCTACCCCGCGCTTCGCCGCCTGCGCTCAGCGGGGCTGGTCGAGTCGACCGTGGATGCCAGCGCCCCGCTCCGTCCGCGCGAGGTCTATCACGTGACGCCGGCAGGCCTCGCCGCGCTCCGCGCCTGGGCAACTGCGCCGCCCACGAGAGACGACGTCATCGCCGGCGTGGAGATCGTTGTCCTGCGGTTCGTGCTCGCCCACAGCAGCGCAGGCGTCGCGGCGTCGCGACGGCTGCTCGAGCAGCTCGAGCGCGAGCTCGTGGCGTACGCGGCGGAGATCCGCGAGTTCTACCGCGCGGCAGCGCCGGGGATGCACGCGGCCGCGCGTCTCGGGCTCGAGAACGGGCTCGAGATGTTCGAGACGTACATCCGATGGTGCCGCCGCGCGCGTCGCACGCTCACCGACGGAAAGGGCAAAGGGAAGCGAAAGGCGAAAGCGACGATGACGGTCAAGAAGACAACGCACGGCGCGGAGCGATGATGGCGCGACACGCGGGGGTCTGGGCGACCGTTGCGGTGTTCCTGGCCGGCATGCGAGCGGTCGAGATGCGAATCAACGCCTGGGCCGTTGGGGGCGCGACCGAGCTGGGCGCACCGAACGTGATCTTCAGCCTCGCAGCCGCTGCCGCGATTCACACCGGTGTGATCGTATGGCTTGCCACGCGCTCGCGGCTCCCTGACCCTGCCCGCCTCCTCGGGCTGATAGGCGTCGGAATCGGATTCGGGATCGCGAACAACCTCGAGGCCGTGGTGTTTGGCATCGCTCCTGCCGCTGCGCTCATCGGGCTCGCAGTGCTGGGGGCCCTGGCCCATACAGGGGCGGTGATCGTGGTCGCGAGGGTGATCCCCGCCACGCCAAACGCGCGAGCCGATGTGGCGTCGCCGTTCGCAGGGTGGTCGGTCGGGGCGGTCGCGATCCGCGTCCTCGGTCTCGGGATCGCTTACACGATCATCTACTTTGCGGCTGGCGCGGTGATCTACCCGTTCGTGCGTGATTTCTACGCCAACAAACCCCTGCCATCGACCGGGGCACTGGTCGCGTTACAGACACTCGTGCGGGGACCGATCTTCGCGGGCATCGGTGCGCTCGTCATTGCGCTACTCCGCTCGACCCGGCTCACTCACGCGGTTGCGGTCGGGTGCACGCTCGCGGGGCTCGGCGGGCTTACCGCGCTGCTCGTGCCGAATCCCCTGTTTCCGGACGCCGTCAGGCACGTCCACCTCGCCGAGGTGGGGACGTCGAACTTCGTGTTCGGTTGGATCGTGGGGTGGGTGATGAGCGGCGCTCAACGCGTGCGCACGCGTTCGGTACCGGCGGTGGAGGGTGCTGCCGCTCCGCCTAACGAGTGCTGACGGCCTTGCCCGGGAGGGAGAAGTCGGCGCGCTGCTCGACCGGGAAGTTCTCGCTGAGGAGCGTCGCGACGGCGGTGTAGCTGCCGGCGCGCTGGGGGTGCCAGGTCTCGGAGAAGGTCAGCGTGTCGCTCGCGCCCAGGATCTTGTTCTGCATGGCCTGGGTGAACATGCGGCCCTGGCTCCACCGCCAGACCTCGCGGCCCTGGGGGTCGAGGACGACGACGTCGTGTGTCTGGCCGTTGGGGAAGCGGAGCTCGACGCGTTTTGGCGAGGCGTTGGTGACGTGGAGGTTGAACTTGACGGCGTCGCCCACGGTGACATCGAGGGAGGCTTCGACCGTATCGCCACCGGCGGCGAGGCGTCGGGCGGCGGCGCGGCTCGCGTCGCTGGGATGCGACGAGGGCGCGGGCACGGCGTAGGCGAACGCCAGTGCGGCAGCGACCAGGAGTGGTGGCAGGACGAGCCGAAAACGCATGAACGACGGTACGGGTCGGAGGGCCGGCGAGCTCGGCCTCACGGATTTGGTGCGGCCCAACTTATCAACAGCGAGACGCTCCGTCAAGGCAATTGGTAACACTTAAGTCGTGATGCATCGTGCATTTGGTGAAACGGTCTCAACCGTTATGCCGGAGCCGGCGAGCCCGGCCGTACGAGCTTGCGAAAAATTTCACAAAGTCCTAGATTCCGCCGCGGAATGAGCGGGGATCCCGAAACACCCCTGAAAGACCGGGAGCGGCGCGAGCGAAGTACCGCCGCCAGGTTCGCCGGCGTCGGGTTTCAGTTCGCGGTCACGATCCTCCTCTCTCTCTGGCTCGGCACGTGGCTCGACCGGAAGTTCGGAACGGCGCCCGTTTTCCTGTACACCGGCGTCTTCCTCGGAGCAGCGGCCGCCTTCTACAGCATGTATCGGCAGCTCATGGCGAATCTGGAGCGCGACGAAGCCGCGACGCGAGCGCGCAAAGACGCGGGCGATCGACCGTCCCCGGGGGCGCCGGACTCGTCGGGAGACGATCGATGACCTCACCCGCGAGTCCAACGCTCCCGGTCGCCAGGCCGATCGGCCTGTTCGCCGGCTTCTCGCTCGCGGTCATCGCGCTGGCCGCGTGGGTCATGACCCTCATCTGGTCGAGCCCCCTCGAGACGCGGGCGATCTGGACCAGCGCCGCGGTGGCCTTCTCGGTCCAGGTCATTGCCTTCGCGATCGTCAAGCTCTCGGCGAAGACGAACGTCATGGCGGGCTGGGGCGTCGGTGCGATCCTGCGCTTCGCCGTGCTCGGCGTGTACGCGCTGGTGTTCGTCGAGTCCCTCGGTCTGCCATCGACCGTGGCGCTCGTGAGCCTGGTCGCGTTCTTCTTCCTGTCGACTCTGATCGAACCTCTGCTCCTCAAGAGCTGATATGACTGTGCACGGCCGTTTCGCGCCTTTGTTCGCCGGGATCTTCACTCGCCTTCGCCTTGTCGTGATGGCGGCGGTGATCCTGGGCTTCGCCGGACTCGCTCCCGCGAGCGCGTTCGCCCAGGAGCACGCCGAGCCGGCGCTGCCCGAGAACGTGGACATCATCACGCCCCACATCACCGACGGCTACCACCTCGAGATCCCGTGGTTCAACTCGCACTTCGCGAAGGAAGTGTGCATCGGGCGACACCTCGAGAACGGTGAATGCGGCCCGCTCTGGGACCCGATTCACGTTGGCGGGCTCGAGGTGAACCTGTCGCCCACGAAGCACGTGGTGTTCCTCGTGCTGGCCGCGCTGATCGCGACGCTCGTGCTCGTCGGGGCGGCGCGGGCGGACGTACAGCACACGACCAGGTCCGGCCACCCGAAAGGGTTCGCGGCGGGCATCGAGGCGATGGTGCTGTACCTGCGGAACGAGGTGATCCTGCCTAACGTGGGGCACCACGGCAACGCCTACGTGCCGTTCGGGCTCACGCTCTTCTTCTTCATCCTGACGGCGAACCTGCTCGGCCTCATCCCGTACGGCTCCACGGCCACCGGCAACATCTCGGTCACGGCGATGCTCGCGATCATCACGTTCGTGGTCGTCGAGGTCGCGGGGATGAAGGCGCAGGGCGCGCACTACCTGAACACGATCTTCTACTGGAACAAGGAGCTGCCGCTCGCCATGCGGATTCCCATGTTCCTGATCATGACGCCGGTCGAGATCGTGGGGAAGCTCACGAAGCCATTCGCGCTCGCGATCCGTCTCTTCGCGAACATGACAGCGGGGCACATCGTGGTGCTCGCGCTCATCGGGCTGATCTTCGTCTTCAAGAACCTGGCATCGGGCGCGCCGTTCATCATGGCGGTGCTGATCATGATGCTCGAGTTGTTCGTGGCGGTTCTGCAAGCGTACATCTTCACGCTGCTGTCGAGCGTGTTTATCGGGTTGATCCGCGAAGGCGGACACTAGGCCCCGCGAGTACGCGCTCCAACGCGGGGACACGTACCCGGCCGAGTGGCCGGGGAAGCTCGTTGAGGCCCGGGCCTCGGGGACGAGCGGCGCCTAACGGCGCGGAGCGAGCACGGTCGTTCGATTTTCAACGGTTCGGAGAAATTCCATGGACATGTATCCCTTGCTCCAGGTCGCTGCCGATGCGGCAAGCAACAGCCGGGGGCTCGGTTTCATCGGCGCCGGGCTCGGCGCCGGCCTCGCCGTCATTGGTGCCGGGCTCGGCATCGGGCGGATCGGTGGTCAGGCAGTCGAAGGCATGGCGCGTCAGCCGGAAGCGGCTGGCCGCATTCAGACCGCGGCGCTGATTCTCGCCGCGCTCATCGAGGGCGTCGCGCTCTTCGGCGCCGTCATCGCGTTCCAGATCCAGGGTAAGCTGTAAGCTCGATGCGCGAGCGTGCCCCCGGGGGTGCGCTCGTGCTGACCCCTCTACCGGGACGACTGCGATCCTTCGCCTTCGGCTCGGAATGACAAACGATTTCACTCGGGCTTTGCCCATGCGCTCTTTCGCTATTTCGCTCGCCGCTTCGCTCGTCACCGCCGCGCCGCTCCTCGCTCAGGAAGCGGAAGCACACGAGCCGGTGAACCTGCTGTCGCCCAACACCGGGCTGATGTTCTGGACGCTGCTCATCTTCATCGTCCTGCTCGTCATCCTCTCGCGGTTCGCGTTCAAGCCCCTCACGGCGGCGGTGGAGGCGCGCGAGCGAGCGCTCGAGGAGGCGATCACCGCGGCGAAGCGTGACCGCGACGAGGCGGCGAAGTACCTCGACGAGCAGAAGCGCGCCGTGGACGCCGCGCGCGCCGACGCGCAGCGCCTGCTCGCGGATGCCCGCTCCACGGGCGAGAAGCTTCGCGCCGAGCTGCTCGACCAGGGGAAGCAGGAGCAGCAGGAACTCCTCGTGCGTGCGCGCGCCGAGATCGACAACGAGCGCAAGCGCGCGATCGCCGACCTCCGTCGCGAGGCCGTGGAGCTCGCCCTCGCCGGCGCGTCGAAGGTGATCGAGCGCAACCTCGACGATCAGACGAACCGGAAGCTCGTCGAGAGCTTCCTCGCGACGGTGCCGCCGGCGAGAGGGCGGGGCTGATGCGCGACACGACGATCGCGCGCAATTACGCCGAGGCGCTCCTGGCGCTCGCTCGCAAGGCGGGCGACCTGCAGGCGTGGGGCCGGCTCATCGATGACGTCGCGGCCGCGATGGAGCGCGACGAACGGCTGCGGCGCTTCCTCGAGGCGCCGCAGATATCCGCCGACGAGAAGAACGCGGTGCTCGCGAAGGCGTACGAGGATCGGGCGCCGCGCCTCTTCCTGCGCTACCTGCAGCGGCTCGTGATGAACCGCCGCCAGATGCTGATCCCCGAGATCGCGAACGAGTACCGCGACCTGGTGGACGAAGTCGAGGGGCGCGTTCATGCGCAGGTGACGGTGGCGAAGGAGGTCGACGACGAGGAGCGGGCGGCCATCAGCCGTCAGCTGTCGCAGAAGATCGGGAAGCCGGTGGTGCCGCAGGTGCGCGTGAACCCGAACATCGTGGGCGGGATCATCGTG